>CAZITB010000070.1:13954-15469 GCA_964542055.1 uncultured Candidatus Kuenenia sp. | reverse complement strand
ATAGTCTGTCGTCTTTCAAATTGCCACTCCCTCATTAAGTATGGTTCCTCGAATAATTTCATGAATTGCTTTTTCGTTGACAACATCAACTTTCACATTCAGCAAGTCTCTAATTTCTTGCATAAAACCTATTCTATCGAGCAGACTTCTATCGCTATCCATTGTTACAAGAAGGTCAAGGTCGCTGTCTGATGTTTGCTGGCCACGCGCAACAGAGCCGAATATTCGAATATTGTGTACTCCGTATTTTTCGGCAATTGCTAAAATTTCATCTCTATGGCTTTTAACTTCCATAAAAGAGACCATTTTGATGTTCCTTTCTTAGATACAGAAATTTATAGTAGTCATATTATAGATTGTCTATTGATTATTGATTATTGTTTATTGATTAATAGTTAGCCTCTTATTTCAATAAATACAACACATGTTCATAAAGATTAGGCAGATACTTTGAAATAATATCCCATACTACCCGATCTTCAACAACATCATAGCCATGAATAAGCAGATTTCTGAAAGAGATAATTTTTTGATAATCGGGTATCTCAGCTGTCAGTTGAGGTTCTCTTTTGTAAAGCCTGTTCAGTGCCTCACCGACTATTTCAAATTGTCTTTCAACAGCACTTTTAAGCATTAAATTTTCTGTATAGCAACTAAAATCTTTATCATCTACAAACTCAAAAATACACTCCGATGCGCAACGAATATCCTCTAAACACGCTTTGCTCTCAAGCTGCATAAATTACCTCCCGATGCTTTTCGATGGCTTTAAGAAAATATACGTTTTTAATTGCACTGGCCATTACCAAATCAATATCTTTGTGAAAGATTTCTTTAAGAGCAAATAATAAATCAAAATAATTGTCGGCATGGCAGCCTTCCGGCAGAGGAGAAAATTCTACAAGAAAATCCAGGTCACTTTTTTCTTCATCAAAAAGGTAAGGGGCAGTTGCTGAACCAAAAACCTCAAGTCTTGCTACATTATATTTGTCACATAAAACTGATATTTCCGAAATATGCTCTTTTATAATATCAACCACTTTTCTTTCCTTTAGTTTGCCACTGATTAATACAGATTAACACAGAAAAAAAGCCGTTAACCGTTGACCGTTCACAGTTGACCGTAAAGAAAAATCTGTGTCTATCAGTGTCCATCTGTGGCTAAAATATACTTGAAAAACCGCTTTTTTCATTCAAAAAACGCGATATTAAAAATTTTTTACTTTTTTTTATTTTTTTAATTAAGGGTCAATTACGCTTTGTCGAAAATCATAACAGCAAAGAAAACAGACAACTGGATAATAAGGGCCAGAAGTAAAAAAGTAAATATTTGTGACAGTAGATTGAACTGATTTATACCGTTTGATTTTATGGTTATTTTTATATTTTTATAATTTTATATTTGAGGATTTATAGTTTTTATAATAGGGGTCTCGACTGGGACTACTAAACACAGGACAGATTTAATAAGTTGGACATTGGATGTCGGATTTAAGGCGGCAAAATTAAGGAATC
>CAZITB010000070.1:0-13944 GCA_964542055.1 uncultured Candidatus Kuenenia sp. | reverse complement strand
TCAGGTTTTTAAAGTTTTTGCTCTTTGATTTATTAGCTAAAATGTCGTATTCGATGCATCAAATGCCTCATTGTTCATATCAAATGCGACAAACAAAGCATCAAATGCCTCATTCGATACATCAAATGCCATATTCTATGTGTCAAATGCCATATTCGTTACATCGAATGCGGTATTCGATGTGTTAAATGCCGTATTCGATACATCAAATGCGACAAACGAAGCGTCAAATGCCTCATTTGATGTGTTAAACAGGGCATTTTACATTAAGAAAATGACAAAAAAAATATAAATTAAGGCAAACTTAATGTCATCCGCGGGACAGAAAGTTATATCGTAACGTAAAAACATGTAATTTAACACTATTTAAGGAATTTAAAAAATGAGTAAATTTCCTACAACTGAAGCCGACGTGTTAGTGTTGGCAAATGATTTAACTAACGGTTTTGCAAACCATATTGATATTTACCCTGCTCCACCTGTGGAGGCGGCTGATCTTTCAGCACTTTCGTCGTCTCTTATCCAGGCTCAAGTCGCGATGACAGAAGCAAAGGCCGCCGCCGAAGCTGCTACAGCTGCAAAGGTCGCCGCTCTGGAAGCGATGGCAGATGCGATGAAAAAAGATATCCGCTATGCCGAAAATACCGTCAACTATGACGATGAAAAGCTTAAACTGCTCGGATGGAGCGGCAGAAAGGACAAAACGCCTATGGCCGTACCCGGTCAGACCCGCGAACTTGTCGCTGTTGAACAGGGCGAAGGCTGGGTTAAACTTGCCTGGAAAAAACCTGTCGATGGCGGAGCTGTAAGCGTCTATAAGGTCCAGAGAAGACAGCGGCCCGAAGGCAGCTGGCAGGAAACGGCAGCTTCCATCGAACGCCAAATTACCCTGACAGATCAGCTGCGAGGCGTTGAATGGGAATACAGGATCATCGCCGCCAATAAGGCCGGTGACGGTATGGGCAGTAACATAGTTCTGGCGGTACTGTAAGCCGTTAGATACCAGATGTAGAATTGAGCTTGAAAATAACCACGGGTTTTACGGAAAAAAACAAATTTGAAAAATTTGACCTGTGTGATCCGTGGTTAATAATTTTTTCAGCAATAACAACGCCCGATGACAAATGGCTTTCTTGCCGCGGGCGGTACAAGCAACTATTAAATTTTGAAAGAGCAAAACCGCGATTGCGGGATTTAATATGTCGTTTATGCTGTCAATAAGACCAGCAAAAGCATTACCGGCAATATCGCAGCTGATAATTTCAGGCGATTTGAATGACTGGTTCGGTTTGTAATTGTGCTGTTTGACAAGTTAATATTGGTTTTTGAAATATTCGACTGTTTTTTCAAGGCCGGCATCGAAAGAGTTTGAAAACTTCAGGCCAGCGACCGTAATCTTGTTGATATCGGCGACAGAATGTTTTACCTCGCCGGGTCTTTCGGGTTCATAAGCGATCTGCGACTTTGAACCTGTCATCTCGATTATATTTTCCGCCAGCTGCCCGATGGTAATGCTCCGCCCGTAAGCGACATTATAAACGCTACTCAGGTCATTTAGGGCAAAGTAAACATTGGCCGCGACAACGTCGTCAACGTAAATGAAATCGCGGGTCTGCTGACCATCGCCGAAGATCGTTATCGGCTCATTAGCAATCGCCTTTGTTACAAAGATCGGTATGGCGGCGGCATACTGGCTTTTGGGATTCTGACGCGGGCCGAAAACGTTGAAATACCGCAGTGAAACGGCGTTTAGCCAGCCGTTATCAGCGAACATCCGGCAGTAGTATTCGCCGTCGAGTTTTGTAATGGCATAAGGGCTCATCGGTTCGGGGGTCATTTTTTCATCTTTGGGCAGCTGGGGGTTATTTCCGTAGATGGCACTGGAACTGCTAAAGCATAACTTCTTTACTCCCGCATCGGCGCCCCCTCGCAGGACATTTAAGATTCCATGTGTGTTTATATCAACACACTTACCCGGCTGCTGCATCGATTCGGGCACTGAGACCAAGGCGGCAAGATGGAAAATATAATCGACGTCTTTGACGGACCTTTGAACAAGTGTTTTATCCGTTACACTGCCTTCGATAAGCTCGACATCAAGACCGTCAAGATTGGACTTGAAGCCGGTTCGAAAGTTGTCAAGTATTCGCACATCTGCTTTGCCCTGGAAATATTGTGCAATATGACTGCCGATAAAACCGGCGCCGCCTGTGATCAATACTTTCATTTTAAGCCTTTACTATTTTCTTGCGGCCTTTTTTGACTTCGCTTGTTGCGTTGCGGGTATCGATAACCAGCTTTGCGTTTTCAACGATCATGTTGTAATCGTAATCGCTGTGATCTGTTGCGATTAAAACCGCATCGTAAGATTTCAACATTGCAGGGGTAATTTTCTTGCTTGCCATCTTCAAATTATATTTTCGCTGCTTGTGAGTCTTGGGGATGTAAGGATCGTTGTAATCGACCTTTGAGCCGTTGTCTCTGAGCAGCTCTATAAGTTCCAGCGAAGGAGATTCGCGAACATCATCGATATCCTTTTTATATGCAAGACCGAGTACAAGGACCTTGCTGCCGTTTAAACTTTTCTTCTGGCTGTTTAACGCTTCCATAACACGATGGACAACATAATGGGGCATATCGGTATTTATCTCGCCTGCAAGTTCAATGAACTTTGTCGGCATACCGTATTGTCTTGCCTTCCATGTCAGATAGAATGGATCGATCGGAATACAGTGACCGCCAAGACCGGGCCCGGGATAGAACGGCTGATAACCGAAAGGCTTTGTGCTGGCAGCTTTGATAACTTCCCAGACATCGATGCCCATCCGGTCGAATACTATTTTAAGTTCGTTGACCATCGCGATATTAATGCAGCGGTAAACGTTTTCCACTATCTTTGCCGCTTCGGCAGCTTCGACAGAGCTGACCGGAACGACGGTATCTATGGCAAGGCGATACAGTTCGCTTGCTGCCTTTTTGCATGCGGGTGTCAAACCGCCGATTACCTTAGGAATTGTTTTGGTTGTGAAATGTTTATTGCCCGGGTCCTCACGTTCAGGCGAATATGCCATGTGAAAATCCTTGCCTGCCTTTAAACCGCTCTTTTCGAGTATGGGAGCCATAAGTTCTCGAGTGGTGCCGGGATAAGTTGTACTTTCAAGAACTATCAATTGATTGGGCCTGAGGTACTGCGAGATCGTTTCGCAGCTTTTTATAACAAACTGCATATCGGGTTCGCGGTTTTCTGTCAGAGGTGTGGGAACGCAGATCAAAACAGCATCAACTTTTTTGATTTTGGACATATCGGTAGTCGCATTGAAATTACCGGAATCTACCATGCCTTTGATGACGGAATTGGGGATGCCTTTGATGATACTCTTGCCGGAATTCAGTTTGGTAATTTTGGATTCATCTATGTCAAAGCCCTGAACCTTTACTCCCGCGGTTGCGAATTCTCTCGCTAGCGGCAATCCAACGTAACCAAGTCCTAAAATACCAACTGTAACTTTATTTGATTTGATCTTTTCCAATAGCTCCGACATCGTTTGCTCCTGCCATAAACAGTATTGTTATTTTCGAACTCTTGAATATTTGATGATAAACTCCGTCCCCGTAGGCTGCGCCCAAAAAAATCTAAATCAATAGAGAAATTTATAACTTTTTTTCAATGAGATACTTACGTCTTATATCGGCTAACAGTTCGGGAGGATTAAAAAGATTGTAAAATAAGATGAAAAATATGCTCATTTTTTTAATTTTCATCAAACTCCGATAAAAACTATAAATAAAAAGTAAACAAGAGAGGATTATAACAAATTTAGATTAAAATTTCGTAAGAAATCGAAATCCTGTCCGATAAAAAGATTAAAATCGACATAAATCTTTGTCAATTTATGCTTTATAAAAATCCCGATACCATTTAACAAAGCGGTTTATGCCTTCTTTTACAGGTGTGTCGGGTTTATATCCCATATCTTCGGTTAGATCGGTAACGTCGGCCCATGTAGCGGGGACATCTCCGGGCTGAATCGGGAGCATATTTTTCTGGGCTTTTTTGCCGATAGCTTCCTCAATGGCCTCAATGAAGTCCATAAGCCGTACCGGCGAGCTGTTTCCAATGTTATACACCTTATATGGTGCTTTTGAAGCGGACGGATCGGGTGTTTTTCCGCTCCATTGCGGGTTTCCTTTGGGGGGATTGTCTATCACGCGAATGACACCTTCAACTATATCATCGACATAAGTGAAATCACGCTTCATTTCGCCGAAATTGAAGACATCTATCGGTTTGTCTTCAATAATCGCCTTTGTGAAGATAAAAAGTGCCATATCCGGCCTGCCCCAGGGGCCATAAACGGTAAAAAACCGCAATCCGGTGGTTGGAAGTCCGAAAAGATGGCTGTAGCAATGTGCCATCAGTTCATTGCTCTTTTTGCTTGCTGCGTAAAGACTTACGGGATGATCGACGTTATGGCTAGTTGAAAACGGCATGGTTTCGTTCAAGCCGTAAACGCTGGAACTGCTTGCATAAGCCAGGTGCTCGATATTATTATGTCTGCATGCTTCCAGAATGTTAGTAAAACCGACGATATTGGCATCAATATATGCCTGTGGGTTCTCCAGGCTATAGCGGACGCCCGCCTGGGCGGCTAAGTTGCAGACTCTGTCAAATCTTTCGTTCTTAAAAAGTTCGTCAATACCGGCCTTATCTTCCAGATTCAGTTTGATAAATCGGTAGTTCGGATGTTTGCTGCTGCTGATGATTTCGTTAAACTGGGCTTTATGGTAATCAATACCAGTCTGTTCAAGCCTGCCGTATTTTACACTGATATCATAATAATCATTAATACTGTCAAGCCCGACAACTTCATCGCCACGCTCGATAAGCCGCTTGGCAAGGTGAAATCCAATAAAACCCGCTGTTCCAGTTACTAATATTTTCATAATGTTCAGTTCTCAAATAACTTGCTTTGAGGTTATATCGGCAATTATGGTCTGCCTATTGAATGATATTCGAAACCAAATCCGCGAACGTATGCCGGATCATATAAATTACGTCCGTCAAATATGACCGGTTTTTTCAATTTGCACTTTATTGTTGCAAAATCAGGGGTTCTGAACTGCTGCCAGTCCGTAAAGATAACCAGAGCATCGGCATCATTTAGGACTTCATAATCTTTATCAACAGTGTCAATTTTACCGTCAAGCTTTTCGACTGTGGCTGGCATGGCTTCGGGGTCGAAAGCTACGATTTTCATACCTTTCTCCAGGAACTTTTCTATACACCAGATCGCGGGCGATTCGCGGATATCATCAGTTTTAGCTTTAAAAGCAAGGCCCCAGACCGCTAATTTGGTTTGGGATTCTTTGCCCTTGAAATAATTCATTACTTTTTCGGCAAACCTGTCATGCTGTTTATAGTTAGCGCTTTGGGCTGATTCGGCAATTGTCATCGGGCAGTTCTGCTGACGGCCCATATAGGCGAGGGCCTTTACATCTTTCGGAAAGCAGCTTCCGCCGTAACCTACACCGGCAAACAAAAAGGCATTTCCTATCCTTGAATCACTTCCTACGCCTCGCCTTACCAATTCGACGTCCGCACCGAAACTTTCACAAAGACATGCCAGTTCATTCATAAATGATATTCTTGTTGCGAGCATTACGTTCGAAGCATACTTGCTCATTTCGGCACTTGCAGGATCCATAAAAATCATCCTGCTCGATTTACGCATAAACGGCGAATAAAGCTGTTTCATTATGTCGCGGACACTTTCTTTTTCGGTGCCGATGATAACCCTGTCGGGCTTCATGAAATCTTCAACAGCCGAACCTTCTTTTAAAAATTCTGGGTTGCTGACATAATCAAATGTTTTGTCGGTCTTGCTTGCGATAATATCGCTTACTATTTTATGCGTTCCTACCGGAACAGTGCTTTTTGTAACGATTATCCGGTAATCGGGCATGACTTGGGCAATTTTTTCGGCAACTGTTTCTACAGCCGAAATATCGGCTGAGCCGTCATCGGCGCTTGGTGTTCCGACGCCGATGAAAATTACCTGGCCGTTTTCAACACCTTCTTTCAGGTCGGTAGTAAATATAAGTCTTCCTGCCGCATAGTTGCTTTCAACAATCTCGGTTAAGCCGGGTTCGTAAATGGGTATTTTGCCTTTTTTCAGGTCTTCGATTTTCTTTTTATCATTATCCACGCAGTAAACATGGTTGCCGCCTTCAGCAAAACAAGCAGCCGCAACCAATCCCACATACCCGACACCTATAACAGAAATTTTCATATAACTACCCTTAAATCATTATAATCATCAGCTTCAAAGTTCTAATTTTAACTATAAGCTGTGATATTTTACAGCTAATTTTCAGCTATTAAGAAAAAGCTGCTACAAATGTTTTTATAAGAACTTGTTTTAAATATACTTACATGTCCAATTGCTGTATAAAAATCATGGCAGCTTCTCCTATAAAGCTGATATTTCTGTAATTATGGAGGTCAGTTTATACAATTCTGGTCGTATGGATTGCCGCATTTAAGCCATTGTGAAATCAAAATTGCCAGATCACGTAAATCAACTTCGCAGTTATTATCAATATCGGCAGTTAACTTATCGCTGCACGGAGCAATTGTAAACGGACCTGTCAAAGCATAAATATTTGGGTTACCCGCATCGGATATTTTGATAAAACATTGATCGGAATTTACGTCACCGGGAATTTCCAAATCATAATATCCTGTATTTTGTGCAGTTACAAGTTCTTCGTATGTTGTGCCGCCATCTGGCGAAAATTCGATTTTTATCACTCCGGCTCCGATTGGGCTGCTGTTCCATACTATGCGACCAACTGTACCGGCGGGAATCATCTCTCCAGCTTGAGGAGCTTCAATATCGATTGATGTCGCAAAAGATAGATAAGCACCTTCTATATCTTTAACTGTAAGGTTTTCCCAAATCACAGTATAATTATTTATCCTTGGATTTTTCAAGTTATCGGAATTAGCTGTCAACGCTAGCTCGGCACCTGTTGAGATATCTTTCAAATAAATCTGTCTTTGGGAAGGGTCGAGGCGTTCATCACTCCAGACTACCAGATTGCCATTGGCGAATGGTGCAATTTGATCCTCCGGAGCCTGACATATTACAAAGTCATGGTCATCTCCAATATACTTGCCATAGATGTCATAACCAGTTTCAGAATTTCTTGAATCTACCCAAACAACCAGATTTTCGCTTATTTTCGGATCCAATTGTTCATCGTCAGTTGAGCAAATATCATAAACCTGACCAGTAGAGATGTTTTTGCCCACGATGTCATAAGTGGTTTCGAGCCATACAATTATATCTCCATCGACATCCGGCCGTAACTGATATTTTCCGTTATCACATACCCGGATTTTCTGCAATTCTTTAATATTACAGTAAAAAATTGCGTAATTTTCCTGCCATACGACTATATCGCCGCTGATTTTGGGCGAGGATTTTACATTATCATCAACGCAAATTTCCATTCTGATATCATTTACCAGATCATAGCCGATAATATCCCCGTTTTCTGCCCAAACAACTATTTTTCCATCGATATCAGGGGTGCTTTGAGCAGACGAAGACGGGCAAACTGGATAATCGTTTTCATCTTCCAAGAAACGGAAATGAATATTGTAAACGCCGCTGCGAAGATCTTCCCACACAACTACATGGTCGCTGATTGCGGGATTCCTCTGATTGTTATGAGCATTGCAAACAGTAAATTTTTGATGTGCAGCCAAAACATTTCCACATAAAAACGAAATAACCAAATAACAAATCACCCTTTTTTTCACGATTGCTCCTTTCATAAAATTATCTCTTTACAAAATCTTCCGTAAAATTAAGATGTTTGCCCTCCGTGCATCCCTCAAAATTTAAGAATTAAAGACGAGATTATATCACAAAAGCCAGGCCAATTCAAACTTTTTATTGTACAAAGAGCCGGTTTTTTATATAATAACGAAAATTTATCATTTAAAAACTTGAGGCGGGTTTTGAAAAAGAAAAGCAGCAAAAATTTATTTTTGTGTTTCATATTTTTCGTCGTGATATCAATATCTTGTCCTGTTTCAAAAGCCATTATCCTACATGACGAAAACCAGCCTTCAACACATCCCTCCAATTCTGTCATGGGCAGATGGACCACCAATGGTTCGTGTGTTGCAGTTTCGCCGGATTTCATAGTTACCACACGTCACCAGGGCGGGGGCTTGGGGACAACTGTCACGTTCAATGGAGTTAGCTACAAAGTTGTGCAGATTTATAATGTTCCCGATGTTGATTTGCGAGTTATAAGGGTTAAGACTTTTTCAGATACCGTTGCGAATCTTGATTTTGTTGATGTTTATACCGGCACAGGAGAGACAAATCAGGAATTTGTCATTGGTGGATATGGTAAGTACAGCTGCAGTGAAAATAATCCGATTGATGGTTATAATTGGTGCGGTTCTTCTAATGATGTCTTACGATGGGGAACTAACTTAGTAGATGGATCGCAAGATGTTGCGCCAGAATCGTTATCGTACCAGTCAACTTGTCTTTTAGCAGATTTTGACAGAAGACCCAAAACCGCTTACGAAGCGGCGATAGCTGAATGGGATTCGGGGGGAGGGTGGTTTATGGATTCAGGCGGATGGAAATTGATTGCAGTTAATGCTTATGTGCTGCACCCAGCCAATCGTACGTTATTCGGGGAAAATTTCTGTGGTGTGCGTATCTCTTCCTATGCAAACGATTATATTTTGCCTCACATTCAAAATCTTCATATCATCAGCGGAACCATAACTGATTTAAATGGCAATCCGATCCCATCTGTTCAAATTACCGATACTAACGAAAGAACGATTACGCGAACAAATTCATCGGGCTGCTATGAAATATTGCTTCCCGCCGGCTTAACCGGAAGTCTGGTACCTTCCAAAGAGGGCTTCAGTTTTTCGCCGAGCAGTTTAAGTTTTTCAAATTTGAATTCGAATATGACAAATAAGGATTTTACCCTTGCTTTGCGAACCATTTGCGGAACAGTGCTTGACAGCCAGTCAAACGCATTACCACATGTTATGATAGATGTAAACAACGGGGCTGTAGAAACCGCTACTGGCTCTGATGGAACGTTCGTAGTAAGTGTACCATATAGCTGGACAGGGCGAATTGTACCAGTTAGAGCCGGCTACAAATTTGTGCCTGAGTACGCGGATTTTAATAATCCAGTTACAACAGATATTACCAACATTGATTTCGATGCCAATGATGTAAATTACGTTTCAGATGATTTCGATGACAATATCACAAGTGCCAACTGGATCGTCAACAGTGATAATCAACTCGAAATTTCTGAAACTAACCAGAGAGTTGAGTTTGCCACAAATGGTACAGTATCAAACCGCAGAGCTTCTTATACTTCCAATAAATGGACGATAGGTGCCGATGAAGATTTTTCCTTAAAAGTTGATTTACATAACGATGTTTCAGAACCAAACGATTTTACAGCTTATCTGAAAATAGCGATAGACTCAAATAATTTTGCAATAGCTTCCATCGATTCGGTTTCTTCTGGACGATTTTACAGGCATGAAATTGTAAGTTCTGGAAGCTCAAATTCTGTTAGCAATCTTTTAGAGTCAAATGACCACACTTTGTCAGTTTACTATAGCAAATCAGATGATACGATTTATCTGAGTGCTGGTGACTATGCAGATGCAAATAACACATTAAAGGTTCAAAATTTCAACTGGCCTGAAGAAGAGTTGTCGGTTGAACTTGGGCTTGAATGCGATTCCTGTAAGATATCGTCAGGTCATTTTTATTACGACAATTTCATTATAAATACCGGAACTATATTGAACTGGCCACCCCGAACCGATGTCAATCGGGATGGTTTTATTTCAATTTTTGATTTGGATTTGATATCCGCTCAGTGGCTTGATACAGGCCCTGATTTGCAAGCTGATATCGACCAGAATCAAAAAATTGATTTAGTTGATTTTGCAAGTTTCGCAAGCATCTGGTAATTATTTGATAGTCTCTAAAACCTTTTCAACAACATAATCCTGCATCTCATCTGTAAGCTCTGGATAAACCGGCAATGCAAGTACTTGCTCAGCTGCTTTTTCAGAGACCGGCATATCGCCTTGTTTATATCCAAGATACTTAAAGCAGTCCTGCAGGTGCAGCGGGACCGGATAATAAACCGCACAACCGATATTATTTTTTTGCAGATGTTCCATAACCTGGTCGCGTTTTGGAACGCGGATAACATATTGATTATAGATGCTTACACAATTATCATCAATGAACGGTGTTGCAACTTCTGTTGATTCGAATTTTTTATTGTAATACTCAGCATTGGCTCGACGTGCGGCTGACCAGTCATCAAGGTGCGGCAGTTTAACCAGAAGTGCTGCGGCTTGTATCGGATCCAGACGGAAATTGCCGCCGATGAAATCGTGATGATACTGCCTGCCGCCGCCGTGGTTTCTCATTTTGAAAATTTTATCATAGAACTGATCATCATTGGTAACAATCATCCCGCCGTCACCTATACCGCCGAGATTTTTACTGGGAAAGAAACTAAAGCACCCTGCCAGCCCTATCGAACCTGCTTTTTTGCCTTTGTATGTGCTGGTGATCGATTGACATGCATCCTCAATTACTGCGAGGTTATGCTTATTTGCAATTTCCATAATCGCGTCCATGTCCGCCATTTGGCCGAAAAGGTGTACAGGTATTACAGCTTTGGTGTTTTCTGTTATTGCAGCTTCTATTTTCGATGGGTCGAGGTTGTAAGTTTTTTCGTCAATATCTACAAATACCGGCTTGGCACCTGTGCGTGCGATACAGCCAACAGTAGCAAAAAATGTGAAAGGTGTGGTAATTACTTCATCGCCTGAGCCGATATCCAGACTCATTAAACAGTTTAAAATCGCATCTGTCCCGCTTGACACGCCAAGGGCATATTTACAATCGCTTGCCTTGGCTATCTCTTTCTCAAGTTCTTCAATTTTTGGCCCGCCGATACACCGCTGCGTTTCGAGAACATCATTAACCTGTTCGAGAATTTCATCTTTTATTGTCGCATACTGCGCCTTTAGATCAAGCATAGGAACCTGCATAGTTACTCCTTATTGAAAAGATTTTACCCACAAATTATAAACTTAAAAATTTAAATATCAAGGTTGAACTTCATTATTGGTTTTGGTAATTACTCCTCTTATCTGCCAAACCACTCCAGATTTAACTGCGAACGTTCCGGGATATTTACTCGTAAAAAGATTTTTCTCAGTGGTGGCGTAAAGTTTTTTTTCTCTAGCCTTGTCCATCAAAAACTCCATTGAATAATCATCCGCCGTATTGAACGAACCATGACTGCTGTAAATGATCACATTTTCGCCAATACCTTTTACTTGTTGTGTCAAGGCAAGCGGATAAAGTGTTGTACCATCAGCTATAACAACAGAGCCGGGCTTTAATGTCGTCAGTACCTGCTTTGCATATTTATCCGCGCCCATATATCCTGTTCGCCACGGCTGCAAGAACCACTGGTAATCATCACGGTATGCAATATCACCTCTCGTACCAAGTGAAAAACCTGCCATTTTTGCCGCCACTGGAGCTGCAAAATACACTGGTACCGTAAAGAAAGTAAATGTTAAAATAACAGCCGCCAATTTTTTACTCTCATAAAATTTATCAAGTATCCATTTTGCACCCACACCAATAAAAATGGCTGTCATGCAATAAAAAGGAATGAAAAAAGCATACCTGTCAACAACAGTATATCTGCTTGCAAAGCTAAGAAAAATTGCTGCTAATGCATAGATCGTTACCGTAAAAACCCTATTGTCGGTATATTTTTTCAAATAAACCAATCCGGCAAAAGCCAGAAAAATATTTGGAGTTGGGAAATTCAAGCCTGAAAATAAAATATTCTGAAGCAAAATTTTGCCTGTAACCTTGGCATTCAACACATTAGCTTTCCAGGCATCACCAAATAATGCAGAAGATATCGTCCCAGCCAGGTCACCTGTTGAAACAAGCTGATTCACTATCAAATATAAATAAGGACTAGAGCCTATTGCCCAACTCAATCCGATAATCAATATATGCTTAAAATTTATTTTCCTCTCCTTCAAGAAATAAACCAGCAATAAAAGATATACTGCCAGCGGCAAAATACCGAACATGTGCGTTGCTATCGACAACCCGTTTACAAAAAATAAACCGTAAATAAATTTCCTCTCACCTTTATCAATAAACAGGTAAAGCAATACCAGTTCCAAAACAAATAATCCCGTATAAAGGTTGTAAGTCTCCGGTATGGTTGCGTGCCGCCAAAATGTATGGGCCATCGCCAGAGACAACGCACCTATTAAAGCAGCGGCCGAACTTTTCAGAAGCAACTTAATCAATAAAAAGATATTCGCCACAGCGAATGCACTGGCTACCGGTGAAACCAGATTGACCTTCAATGGATAGTTCAGCCAAGGAATAAACTTGAACATGATCGAAACAATATAATAAAGTGGATGCGAAAGCGCCAAACCCAGATCACCTTTTATATCATTTTCCCATATCCGGTATTGTATCATTCCGCTGTCCTGCCAAACCAGTCCAGGCGCAAACGTCAAAAAATAAAGTCCTAACATCGAAAGAAACAATAAAGCATACTGGCTTTTAGTATCTGATTTTGAAATCATCTATGATTATCCTTAAGGTATTTCCCAAAGTCGTATTCGGCTTAAACCCTGTCACTTTTTCAAGTTTATCAACTGACGGCAATCGCCGGGCCATGTCATCAAAGTTCGGCCCATAGGCCTGCTCGTAAGGTATAAATCTTTTTTCACTTGAACTGCCTGAAATATCAATGATCATATCCGCCAGCTGCTCTATTGTCACTTCTTCGGTGGAGCCGATATTGAAAACATTTCCAAAAGCCTGGGGCGTACTCATCAGCCTTATCATGGCTTCGACTACATCTTTGACATAGCTGAAACATCGGGTCTGTTTACCATTTCCGTAAATCTGAATCGGCTCGCCAGCCAGTGCGGCATTTACAAATCTGGGTACGACCATTCCATATTGCCCGGTCTGGCGTGGACCGATGGTATTAAATAATCTTCCGATTACAACGCCCAAACCGTACTGCTTGAAATACGCAAGCGCAAGGAACTCGTCCACAGCTTTGCTGCAAGCGTATGACCATCGCGGCATTTGCGTTGAACCGGAAACCGTATCGTCTTGTTCACGAAACGGTGCTTTTTCACTTTTGCCGTAAACTTCCGAAGTTGATGCGATGAATATTTGTTTTTTATATTCATTGGCAAGACCAAGTATGATTTCAGAGCCGAAGATATTTGTCTCAATGGTATGAACCGGGTCTTCAACAATAAGCCTGACACCAACTGCCGCAGCCAAATGATAAATGATATCGCAGTTTTTGATCAGCGGCTCCATCAAATCCTTATCAAGTATGCTCCCTTCCACAATCTCGAAATTACTATTACCTACTAAAGATTGAATATTATCTTTCGATCCGGTGGAAAAATTATCGATTACCGTAATATTATTATCTTTGACCAACTCGTTAGCCAAATGTGAACCAATAAATCCAGCCCCGCCAGTTATCAAAATCCGTTTATTTTGCATTTTCAATCACTCGCTATAACTGCAGCATGTCCGCTGTGTTTCCCAAATTGTTACCTTGTCCAGCCTGCCATTTTCAAATTTATCACTGAGCAAGCCATAAGCAAATTTCGCGATATTTTCGACAGTAGGATTTACCGATTTAAAATATTCCACATCATCGTTGAGGTTTTTATGGTCAACGATATCAATAAAAGTATTTTCGACAATTTGCTGATAATCGGCCACACTGAAATTTTCCACCGCTTTTTCGTCTAATTCAACAATC
>CAZITB010000069.1:0-15526 GCA_964542055.1 uncultured Candidatus Kuenenia sp. | reverse complement strand
ATGCTACATCGAGAAAATTGGAACATTACGCAGCAAAATCGGCAATAAAGCTGACAGCTTTTATATGCCGCTGAAAAAATAAGTTTATGTTTTGCCTTTTGGGTCGATTTTTGGTATATGTGGCTTAATTTGAAATACCCCGAGAAGAAACTGTAAGTTGAGGAAATAATATGTCTAATGATCAGTCGGTAAAAAGTAAGGGCAGAGTTGTGATTCTGGGCGGAGGCCCAAACAGGATCGGCCAGGGAATCGAGTTCGATTATTGCTGTGTTCATGCCGCCCTGGCTGCGAAAGAAATGGGCTATGAAGCTATTATGGTAAACTGTAATCCGGAAACGGTCAGTACCGATTATGATATTTCCAGCAGGTTATACTTTGAGCCGATGACCGCAGAGGATGTTCTTAATATTATCGAAGTTGAACAGCCCATCGGAACGATAGTTCAGTTCGGCGGACAGACGCCTTTGAATCTTTCAGTGCCGCTGGAAAAAGAAGGTGTAAAACTTCTGGGTACCAGCAGCGATTCGATCGATATCGCCGAGGACCGTGAGCGGTTCAAGCAGCTTATTACGAAATTGAATATCAAACAGCCTCCAAATGACACCGGTTATGATTTTGCGACAGTTGAGAAAATTGCTAACCGTATCGGCTACCCGGTGCTGGTAAGGCCAAGTTATGTGCTTGGCGGGCGTGCGATGGAAATCGTTTACAGCGATTCCGAACTGGAAGAATATATGGATAAGGCGGTTGTGGCTTCTCCGGAAAAGCCGGTGTTGATTGATAAGTTTCTGGAAGAAGCTATGGAGGTTGATGTTGACGCCATTTGCGATGGAACCGATTGTGTGATCGGGGCGGTTATGGAGCATATAGAAGAAGCCGGAGTGCATTCGGGTGATTCGGCTTGCGTTATACCGGCACAGATACTCAGCAGTGAAATCACTGACCAGATTAAAGAACAGACCAAAAAGATAGCGTTTGCATTGAAGGTTCGGGGCTTGCTGAACATTCAGTTTGCTGTTCGCGGCGATGATATTTTCATACTGGAAGTGAACCCGAGGGCTTCGAGAACCGTGCCGTTTGTAAGTAAAGCCATTGGAAGGAGCCTGGCAAAAATCGCTACACAGGTAATGCTTGGAAAGACTTTGAAGGAGCTTAACTTTACCGAAGAGATTATTCCTCAGCATGTTTCAGTTAAAGAAGCCGTTTTCCCGTTTGCGCGATTCGAAGGAGTCGATACTCAGCTTAGCCCCGAGATGAAAAGCACGGGCGAGGTTATGGGTATTGCCGATGATTTTGGGATGGCGTTTGCGAAGTCCCAGCTGGCAGCGGGACAAAAACTTCCTTCGGGCGGAAATGTGTTTATAAGCATAAGCGATGTAAATAAAACACAGGCTATGTTGAATGTGGCCAAGAAACTCGATGAGCTTGGTTTTATAATTTATGCGACATTCGGAACAAGCCAATGGCTTGATGAAGCTGAGATCAAAAACAATCTCATTAAAAAAGTAACTCATGGTCAACCGAACGTTGTTGACTTGATGATTAACGGCGAAGTGAGTTTCATTATAAACACACCAAGCGGCAAAAACCCGCGAAAGGATGAGGTCAAGATTCGTACAACTGCATGGAAACGAAATGTTCCATTAGTGACAACGGTTCCAGGAGCTATTGCGGTCGCACATGCAATAGAGCGATTGAAAGATCAGTCGTTTACTGTAAAATCGATCCAGGAATATACCGCGGCTTTGTAACAGTTTTTAAAAATCAGAAATTAAAAAAACCTCCTCGGAAAATCGGGGAGGTTTTTGTTTTGCAAACATTTATTTTATGCTCGGTGTTCGAGGAAACCTTCGAGCTTTCTGGAACGAACCGGGTGCTGAAGCTTTCTGATTGCTTTAGCTTCGACCTGTCGGACACGCTCGCGGGTTACCTTGAATATACGCCCTACTTCTTCGAGGGTATAAGTATAACCGTCACCGATACCATATCGCAACTTAATGATCTCACGCTCACGATATGTCAGCGTATTTAGAATCTGTTCGATGCGGTCCTTGAGCATTTCCTGAGTTGCGGATTGCACGGGCGAATCGGCGGAGTCGTCTTCAATAAAGTCACCAAAGTAACTGTCTTCGCTTTCGCCGATAGGTCTGTCAAGGCTGATAGGATGTTTTGAAATTTTCAAAACTCTGCGAACTTCAGCGATAGACATTTCGACTTCCTTGGAAATTTCCTCGATGGTTGGCTCGCGTCCGAGTTTCTGGAGCAGGTTCTTGCTGACGGTGCGCAGCTTGCTCATCGTTTCGATCATGTGTACCGGGATACGGATAGTTCTTGCATGGTCGGCGATAGCACGGGTTATGGCCTGGCGAATCCACCATGTGGCATAGGTGCTGAACTTGTAGCCTCTGCGGTATTCGTACTTATCGACTGCACGCATCAAGCCGGTATTACCTTCCTGAATGATATCCAAAAAGCTAAGACCGCGGTTGCGGTACTTTTTAGCGATCGAAACTACCAGACGCAAGTTACCGCTTGAGAGTTTTTTCTTGGCATCTTCGTATTCGCCGAACACCGCGTTTATTGCTCGGATTCTTTTATCGAGCTGTTTTGGAGTTTCCAGCAGCAGCATTGTAATGCCGCTTAGCTCCTGCTTCATGGCATTTACATCCTCTTCGGTGTAATCATTATCGGGAGCATCGATAATCAGATCCTGCAATTGCTGAATCTTCTTTCTCATAGAGATGATCTTGTTCATCATCGGCTGAATTCTGCTGGTTCTAAGGCTTAACTCTTCAAGCAAAGTGGCAACTTTTCGCCTGTTCCTTTTGAGTTTTTTTAGCGCCAGCTTGATTTTATTTTTATCGGTTGACTGAGAGTATTCTTCAAATAGAACAACATTTTTTTCAAGCAGATTCTGTACGGTTGTGAGATTTTCGGGGAGTCTTTTTTTGACAACCGAACGGATCAGATTTTCGCCGGTGCTCATTTTCATTGTTCGATCAAAGGGTAAAAGTCCATCATGGACCTGCTGAAGAATTTCAACGGCAGAAACAGCGCAGTAATCGCTTTCGAGAACTTTTCGTCTGAAAGCCATCCTGGTAAGTTCGATTTTTCTGGCAAGCGATATTTCTTCGTCCCTTGTAAGCAGCGGAATTTCACCCATCTGTGTCAGATACATTCTTACCGGGTCATCGATCCTTTTGCCGACGGATTCAAGCTCTGTTTCGAGAGAGATATCTTCTTCGTCCTCGCCATCTTCCTCTTCCTCGAATTCATCATCGATCTCGACATCATCTTCATCGAAATCTTCTTCTTCGAGTTTTCGTTTAGCAAGATCGGCTTCATCAATTAGTGAAACGCCCGCTTCATCAAGAGTCATCAAAAGATTATCGAGCCTGTTTGGGGTAACTGCTTCGTCAGGAAGTTCGTCATTCATTTCTTCATAGGTAAGATACCCCTTTTTCTTACCCCTGACGATCAGTTCTGCCATTTTTTTCTCAACTATATCTTCGGCAGAAAGGGGCATCTCCGGTTTTACATCCTCTGAGTCTTGGTTAGAATCAGCTTGATCTTCAGGATTTTGGATATCCAGGTTTTGATCCTCAGATTCTTCTATTTCAACTTTGACTTGCAGCTCGACCTGTTTTGTCTTTTTAATTTGCTTTTTTGCCACTTACGTGATTTCCTATCATCAACTAAAATACGATTCCTGTTTTACGCATATCGGGTTTTGATGCGTTTTCCATTAATTTTATTAAATCCCCGTCTTGGAGATTTTTTCCGCCCAAAAGTCCGGTATCTTTGCTGAAATCCTCTAAAACATGTACAGATTCTTTAAGAACTTGTTCGCGATTGTCGTAAAAATGACCGTTATTTTCCATTTCTACGAGCATACTTGATATTTTCGGGGACTCAATTCTACTGGCGAGCTTTTGCAGGAGGTTCCTTGCGGTAGTCTCATTGAAGACTTCAATGATAAGTTCGAGGATTTCCTTAAGTTCGCTGTCTATGAACAATTCGGGCTTTAGTCTGTCTTTATAGCTTTGAAACAGCCCTGGGCTGGCAAAGAGAATTTCGATTATATGCTGCTGGGCTTTATATATATAGGTTGGGCCGACATTTCTTACCTTAACAGACTCATTTTGCTTAATATCCAGGTGACTGTTTTTTACGGTTGCTTTTGCGGCAAAGTATTTTCTCAGCTGGCGTTCTTCGATCCCGGTAATTTTCTGGAGCCTGTAAATGATCTGCCCGGTAGTAATTATGTCTATGTTGCGACCCTGGATTGCAGCGGCTATCGAACTGATATAGTCTTCTATAACCTGTTTTCTGTCAGCGAGGTTGTCGGATTTATCCAGAATCAGCCCTGTTCGCTGCCACTTGTAATCCATAACATCAACGGCGCTTTCTATTAGCTGGTTGAAGGCTTCGGGGCCGTTTGAGAGGATAAAATCACATGGGTCCTTGCCGGCGGGTACGGAAGTGATTTTGACATCTATCTTTTGTCTAAGGCAGACTTCAAGTGCCCTGTTTGCCGCTTCGGTGCCGGCAATATCGCTATCAAAGAGCAATACGATCTTCCTGGCGAACCGTCTAAGCAGCCTTGCGTGGCCTTCGGTAAGGCTGGTGCCAAGTGTGGCGACGACATTTTTGCACCCGTGCTGATGAGCCATGATCACATCTGTGTAGCCTTCGACCACAACGGCAGTGGAAGTTTTAACGATTTCGTGTCTTGCATTATTTAAGCCGTAGAGACATTTACTTTTATCGAAAAGTTCGGTCGTTGGCGAATTCATATATTTGGCAGGGTCATCGGCAAGGGTTCTGCCGCCGAATCCGATTACTTTATTTGCGGAATCTATAATTGGAAACATCAAGCGGTTTCTGAATTTGTCATAACTGCCGTTTGACTGAGGTCTTTGGACTGCAAGGCCTGCCTCAATGAGTTGTTTTTCCGTAATATTGCTTTTGGCTGCCGCGGTTGTCAAATCGTCCCAGCTGTCAACAGCAAGGCCAAGACCCCAGATTTTTATGCTCTGCTCGTTGATATTTCTGCTTTTCAAGTAATCGATAGCATATTGGCCTTTTGGATCCTGCAGGTTGCTTCTAAAGAACTTAGCTGCGAAAAGATTGATATTTGCCAGGATTTTGGGATCGATTTTATTATTTGGACTGGAATCGTTTTTTGTATTAACAGGTTCAAAATTTATTCCAGCTCTCTTTGCAAGTGACTCAATGGCTTCGGGGAAGGAAAGATTTTCGCGCATTTGAATGAACTTGATAACATCTCCGCCCACGCCGCAGGCAAAGCATTTGAAAATCTGTTTGTCAGGATTGACGTACATACTTGGTTTGTGGTCTTCGTGGAATGGGCAGATGCCTACAAATTCCTTGCCCTTTCGATCCAGCCGCAGATGTTCGGAGATAACTTCAACAATATCGTTGCTCTGCTGAACCTTATATATTAAGCTATTATCAAATTTCAAAGACACTCACAGCACCATAAAAAAAGAAAATCCGGTCAGGGAATTTAACTCCACAACCGAATACAGCAATAAAGCCGTTGAGGATAAGGGAAATACTTACAATTTTCTGAACTCCACAGATATATAGTTGTTTTCGCAAAAAGTCAAGTTTTTAGTTAAAATAGGCTTTATAATACTAAAAACCGCGATATAGGAAGTAACACGACACTAAGTTTTTAAGACTTTTAATGGAAGTCCATTTCAAAATAACGCTAAAAATACTTGATAAATTCAAGCCTGAAAAATAAGATTGAAGTTATTCAAAGGTTAATTGGGAATAGTTGATGAATATAATAAAAACAGATATTGACGATGTGCTGGTTATTGAACCGGATGTTTTCCGGGACCAGAGGGGTTTTTTTCTGGAAACTTACAATAAAGAGAAATACCGCCGGGCCGGGATAGAACACGATTTTATTCAGGATAACCATTCCAGGTCCGCTAAAGATACTGTCAGGGGCCTTCATGCCCAAACCGGGCTGCATGCTCAGACAAAGCTGGTTCGAGCGATAAAAGGTGCCGTTTTTGATGTGGCTGTGGATATCCGCGAAGGTTCGGATACTTTCGGCAAATGGTACGGGGTTGAGCTTTCGGAGGATAATTTCAGACAAATCCTTATCCCTAAAGGGTTTGTGCATGGTTTTTGTGTACTTAGTGATGTTGCGGAAATCGAATATAAGTGCGACGAAGTTTACAACAAAGAATCCGAAATAACTGTAAAGTGGGACGATCCGACAATTAATATTGACTGGCCCGTTAAAAAGCCGATATTATCACAACGCGACAGCGATGCGCCGCTTTTAAAAGACGTTTTGAAATAATTGGCAGTTAACACAGGTACTTATGTTTAAAGGCTTTAGGCAAATTGTCTCCTTGACCTTGTTCAGCAGGATTGTCGGCTTGGTTCGCGAAATGTGTTTCGCTTACTATTTCGGTGCCGGCGCCCTGATGGATATCTGGTTTATAGCATTTAAAATTCCCAATTTATCACGCAGACTATTTGGAGAAGGAGCAGCTTCGGCTTCATTTATACCGGTTTATAGCCAGGAACTGCATGAGCGGAAAGAAAGTGCCGCTGCTTATGCCAATACCATCGTAACGGCGGTTGTGGGGATATTGTCTCTTGCTGTGGTGGTTGGATGGATTATAATGGGCGTTTACAGCAGTTTTTTCGCTGAAAATGCGGAAACCAAGCTGATTTTGAATCTCAGCAGTCTGATGCTTCCGTATATGGTAATGATCTGTACGGTTGCAATTCTGGCAGGCATTTTGAATGTTCACGAACATTTCGCTGCCCCGGCGGCGGCCCCGGTGATTTTGAATATTTTCATCATAACGGCAACCGTTGTCAGCGGCATGTTTGTTTCAGATAATTCCAAAGTTCAGGTATATTTTATCGCGGTTTCGGTCTTAATGGCGGGGATTGTGCAGCTTTTGATGCAATTTGGGGCATTGAAAAGCAATAAGATTCGTTTGAAACCACAATGGGATATTCGCAGTGCGGCTGTGAAAAAGACCATGAGGCTAATGGGGCCGATGATAATCGGGTTGACCGCCACTCAAATTAACACCCTTGCAGATGATATAATCGCCTGGGTATTTTCGGGATCGGACGAAAAGGGAGCATTTTTCATATTATTCGACCACAGGATTTATTACCCGATGTTCCGCGGCTCTGTTGCCCATTTGAATTACGCTCAAAGGCTGTACCAATTTCCGCTAGGAGTTATCGGAATTTCGCTGGCTACCGCTATTTTCCCTGTTTTGAGCAAAAATGCGGCTCAAAAGGACATGGAATCCCTAACCCAAACCTTAAATAAAGGTGTAAAATTAGCAATTTCGCTGGCAATACCGGCAACTGCGGGACTTATACTTATTTCTCCGATGTTGATAAAAATATTGTTTGAGCATGGAGAATTTACCTCTAACGATACGCAAGCGACGTCTTTTGCTTTGCGTCTTTATTCTATTGGACTTTGCGGGTATTTTTCACAACACATATTGACGGTTTGTTTTTACTCGCTGCAGAACTCCAAAATGCCGGTTAAAAGCGCTTTGCTGGCTATCGCAGTTAATCTGCCTTTAAATCTAACCCTTATATGGTTTTTGCAGGAAGGCGGTTTGGCATTATCGACAGCTTTGTGCTCATATTTGCAGGTTGTGATATTGACAATAGTACTGAAGAACTATATTGGTCATAAGATTTTCTTCGGTTCCGGTAAAGTTATATTTAAAACCTTATTTGCTTCTGCTGTCATGTACGGGATAGGCGTGGTCGTCATCGGGCTAACAGATAATTTCGAAGGCTTATTTGAGAACATTTTACGTTTAATTATGGTATTAATGGCAGCAGCGGTAACTTATACAGTGATGACTTACAGCCTGGACATCGAAGAAATAAAAGCTCTGATTAAATTGAGAAAATAAAATGTCATATAAAATCTTGACTTATTGATTTAAAAAACCATATAATCGCTGTTTTATATCAATTAATGCTAATGGATGGTGTAATGCATAAAAGTTTTTTACTTATTTATCTTACAATTTTATCATTGTTTACTAGCTTAGCATCGGGCGAAAATTTACGTTCGCCGTATAACGCTAAGTCATTATTCAATCTTGCCCATGAAATTCACACCTGGCCCGGTGCAGGTGCCGATGACAGACTTGAGGCAATGATAATGTTGAATGCAGTTTATGAACTTGACAGTCAGGCCAATTACGTATTTGATGAAATCATAGATTTAGCGGTTAAAAGTTATAAAAGAGATTATTCAGACGCGGTGCTGTTTTCGCTTAGAAAGTATCTTCGAAGTGACAGTGATTTGATCCCTGCTATTAAAGCGTCAAAATACCTTCTGAGCCACCAAAATTCACGTGAAGAACGTGAGGCTGTTTTGAATTTGCTGATGAATCAGGTCGGGGCCAGAAATGATATTTTCTTTTCGGAAATGGCAACTGAAATGGGTTTTTTGTATGTCGAAAAAGCCGATTTTAAAACCGCCTTGAGGTTTTTCAATGCTGCATACTCCCGCAATCCCTACAATAATCTGGCTTTTAGGAAGATTTTAGAACTTTCTGACGGACAGGTAAACGAAATTGCGGTAGCTGCTCATCACAGGTTTATGCTGGCAAATAATCCTTTGAGTTTAGAAGCTGCAATGTCTTATGCCAATTACGCCTATTCGCTGGGGTTATATACCGAATCCTATCAGGGCTGGAAGTACTATGTTGAACTATTTAAGTATTTGAACCCGGATTCTGAACTGCCGAAACAGATTTATGTTCCCTGGTCAATATCGGCATTAAGAGCGGATAATTTGACTCGATGTCTGCAGATCGCGACCCGGTACAGGCAAGAGCATGGTTTCAATATCCTTATCGAAGTTATCGCAGCAAAAGCGGCTCGAAAGATGGGTGATTCCCAACTCGCAAATAAAATTCTCAATGAGGCCCAAGAGCAGGCTTTGGAAATGCAAGAAGATGGTCAATTTTCGCCGGGAATGCTGGCATGGTTTTACAGTTTCGGTAAAGAAATGCCCGAAAACGCCCTTGCATGGGCCAATAAGGCATATTCCCAGGATCCGAATTCGCCAGAAATCGAAACATTGTTCGGATATGCGATGGTTTTGAACGAAGAATATGACCTTGCAGCTGAGCAGTTGAAAGATGTAGAAGATAATCAGATCAAGCTGCTTGCCCAAGCCAGGATCGATATGGCAAAAGACAATAGGCAAGAGGCTGTTGAGAAATTGAAAGAGATGATCGAAATTCAGCCCGGAAGTATCGAAGCTCAAGCGGCATTAGATATGCTTGAGCAGCAGAACTCGGCTTATATACCAAAAAATTCGCCATCGAGCATACGTAAGGAGTTTGGTAAAATCTTTGGCAACAGAGCGGTTGAATTTGTTAAACCCGATAACATGCTCAATGTCAGCATAAAAACTAATGGAAATGAATTCAGCTATGATCATGATATTCAGACTGAACTGATAATCACTAACACCAGCAAAAGTCAAATAGTCGTAAATCAAACTAGTATTTTCAAAGGCAATATTCTGATAAGCGCCAAAATAAAAGGCGATATCAAAGCGACCATCCCTGAATTGCTGAAAATCGAAACTTGGCCGTCGAAACCAATCGAACCGGGCAAATCGCTTATTATTCCAGTGACTATTGTTACAGGCCCGCTGAGGGAAATAATGTTAAGTTACCCCCAAGCTGGTTTCAATATAGAATTGACTGCTTATATTGACCCTGTCAAAGACAAAAGAGGCAACTATAGTAATTATATAAAAAAGCTAAAGCCGGTTACGACGACGATCAAACGTAACCCGGTAATACTTAGCAACCGCTACCTGCAAAGCAGGCTTGAAGCCTTAAACGCGGGTCAGCAGGGACAGGTAATATCATCGGTGAGGCTGTTTACTGGGCTTTTAGCCGAACAAGCGGCTTTTGAAAGACTGGAAAATCCACCTTACAGGTTGCTTTTTGTGGAGACTGAGCTTTTGAAATCAGCTGTCCAGAAGGCTCTCAGGGATGAAAACTGGACTGTGAAATTTCAGACCATGATCGCTATGCAGTTTGTACCGCTTGATCATGAGCTGGTGAGCACGTTAGGTGAACTGATCCAGGACCAAAACTGGCCTGTCAGGCTAATGGCTTTGAATCTGCTGGCCAATTCGCAGGGCAGGCAGTTCGACAATGTTCTTGACTGGACCGCAAAAAACGACTCGAATACTTTGGTAAGGCAGATGGCGGTTGCTCTGGGCGGACAAGATCCTGAGCAGGAGCCAGAAAATGCAGAAAATTCTAAATAATTTTTGAACATTTCTAAAAAAAATCTTGTATCCATAAAGTAATTCTAGTAATATCCTCGTTCGTGTTAGTTTTAGTAATTGAAAGGAATGATTATGCCAGCAAAAGTAGATAAAAGCACATGCACCGGTTGTGAAGCATGCATTGATTCATGCCCAAGCGAAGCTATCGTTATGGAAGACGGCAAAGCGACTATCACAGACGCTTGCGTTGACTGCGGTGTTTGTGTTGATGAGTGCCCGGTAGAAGCTATCAGCATGGAATAGTGCTGATTTTAAGTGGTCCCATCGTCTAGCCAGGTCTAGGACACCGGGTTTTCAACCCGGCAACAGGGGTTCAAATCCCCTTGGGACTATTCAAAACCTTATTTTTTCCTTGTTTTTAGGCTAAAAATAAGGTTTTTTTTGTGCTAAAAATTAATGTGCTATAGAATGTGCTATAAAAGTGGTGGTTAATTCTTACTTCTTTTTTATTGGTTTTGCTTATCTTTTATTCGAGACATAATCACCCTACTCACAATCATAGATTGCCCCCTCTATTTCTCAATTTCAACTATCAACTCAGGTTCTTCCCAGTAACTTGGTATCATATCTATGTGGTAATCCATGAATTCCTTTGCTCTCATCGAATCCTTGCCATACTGCATCGAATATAGAGCCGTATAAACAGCATTCCTAATAATTGGATTCAATTCTTTCATTTGCTCATCTGAAAGATATTTATTATGAAAATCTTCCATCGCATTTCGGATAACAATTGAGATATATTTGGATTGGAATTTCATACCTTCCTGAATTGCTTTATCAACATCACCATCAAACATAACAACTCCCGTAAAGTTTTGTCGGTATTTACACAAAAACCTTCAAATTTATTACTCATTCCAGCCAATAGTCTGAGATAAAAACCAAATCGTAAATATCAACTATTCCATCAAAATTAATATCTGAAGCATTTGAGTTATCATTAACTTCAACAAACCAGTTATTTGCAAGAGCTGTGAAATCATTAAAATTTATTCCTTCACCACAGGCAATATCACCAGCTGGAAACTGCCACCATAATTTAGGGTAATCAATTCCCTCTTCGCACATTCGCCAAATATCATTAGAACCATTGACACTTTCATTTGTAAAGTCCCATCCAGCATCTGCGTAAGTAACTAAAGTTTGCATTTCATAAGTTGTCTTACCAGTTGCGCCAAGATTGTCATCCCCAGTTGTGCCTACACCTGTGGTATTTACATCCCAAAAACTATTTTCAATTGTTCCCTCAGGCAAATGCATATTAGATTTGCCACACAATCCACCGTAATAAGCATCCGCAACAACTTTGCCTGTTGCATATGAATCTTTTATTACTGCCTGGCCATAGAAATCGCCATTTGATCCACACAATCCGCCAACAGTAACTTTCCCATTAACATCAGCATGTGAATAAGAATTATAGATAGACCCAGTATTTACTCCCACTAGTCCACCAATATTTCCTGAAAAATAGCTAGAAACAGAGCCTAAAGAAAAGCAATTACTAATAGTCCCACCCTGATTCATCCCACAAATGCCTCCTCCAGATTGCTTTGCAATAATTTGGGCATCAACATAACAGTTTGTAATTTTACCTTGATTATAACCACAAATTCCCCCAGAGTGAATATTTGCCCTAAAATTGCAACTATTCAAACCAAGATTTTTTACCTGTCCAAAAATACCTATTTCTCCAATCAAGCCGATATAATCATTACCTTCAATATCAAGGTTGTTTATGGTAAAGAAGTCTCCATCTAACGTTCCATCAAAATCATTTCCGTCAAAAGTACTGTAGTTATTTATGGAATCAGGTGCTATAATTGCCTGTGAAAAAACTCCTTCATCGTAACCAACATAAATATCTCTTACTATAACATATGAGAAATTAGTATCATAATTTTCAGACATTATATTTATTGCTTCGAGGTCTTCAACACAAGCTATTGGAAAAGGTTTTTCAGATGAGCCGTCAGCAGTTGTTCTATATGTAAGATATACATCTATAATGTTTGATTTATCAATAAACCCACTTGTAACTACTGAAAGCCCTGCAATCTTGTTAGGCATAGACAAGCTTTTAACAGTGTGGGTATCGTATGAAACGGCAATTTCGTTAAAAATACTTATTCCTTCTTGCCTTATTAATGCTAAGTCAGGGATAAACACAGCATCTGGATTTTGCCAGTGCATTTTGGGATAGTCTCCAACAGGCTTATACCAGCCCCTATAACCAATTTCAAAATCTGCAAATTCCCAGCCTGCATCTTCGAATAATCCTGGCTGCTTCAATTGTTCTGTTGTTTTACCAACGGCACCGTAATTATCATCTCCACTTGTGCCAACACCACTTACATTAACATCCCAAAAGCAATTACTCATATTGATATAACTATTACCGCAAAATCCCTGACCTGATGCAGTTAAAATTTTAGATTTGGAATAACAGTTTTCCATCCAACCATTATATTCACCCACAAAACCACCAACAGCACTAACACCGCTCACAGTCCCTGCTGAATAACAGTTTTCTATTGTCCCGTCATTTTCTCCAATAAAGCCGCCTGTATAATAAGAGCCATTTACATTACAATCTGAAAAACAATATTCAATTTTACTATATTGCGATTTGCCTATCAATCCTCCCACATAATCGTCCCCTGTAACTCTACCTGTTGAATAACAATTGGCTATCTTGCTATTTTCTTCAACAAGCCCTGCAAGAGCACCCACATAGTCTCCATTTTGGATACTTACATTTTCCAAACCAAGATTGATAATGAATCCTGGGCGGTCTTCACTCATGTCGCCAACTTTTCCAAACAAGCCTGTGTTACCAGAAGAATTGATATTTAAATTTTTGATTACACACCAGTTACCATCGAATCTGCCAGAAAATTCGGGTACAGGTGATTGTTTATAAAAGTCATTTATCCCCATAAAAATATCTGCTGTCATTCTATAGCAAGCACAGGGATCATTATTAACTGCTTCCAAGTCCGCCTTACCTGCAATTGCATAGGGATTTGATTTTGAACCATCACCATTTCTTCCATTAGAAACAATCAAATCGATATTAATGTTTGGAGTAATATAACCACCGATCATAACCGAAACACCCATTACTTCTCCATTTGCCCCTGTCATAGTGGGCACTTCTATCCTGTTTATTCGATTAAAATTATTTTTCTGAAGTAAATCTTCAGCGTCAAGAACATGCATTCCTCTAATATCAGGAACTTCTTCATAGTATTCCATTAAAAATGCAGGATAAATACCATTAAAAAAAGTCCATCCAGGCATACCAGTTTCTCGGTCTGCATCTTGCCAATCAGCTTCTTGGTAAATTTGTGGATATTGCATTTGCTGAGTTGTTTTGCCGATTGCACCATAATTATCATCGCCACTTAAGCCTATACCGCTTACTTGAACATCCCAAAAACAATTTTTTGCATTTCCCCAGCCGTCACCAACAAAACCGCCTATGTCATCACCATATCCATTTAAAGAAGTGGCTGAATAACAATTCGTTATATCATCTACACCTGAGAATCCTACAAAACCACCAACTAAATCAATTCCATTTAATATTCCTCTCGAATAACTGTTTGAAATTGAAACTTTTCCCGAATCTATACCACCAAGAAACCCTCCCACATAATAGTTACCAATTATTTGACAATTCGCAAAACAATAATTGATTTTTGTATCATATTCATAACAACTACCTATTAAGCCCCCTATATATTGATTGCCAATGATTTTACAATCTTTAGAGAAACAGAATTTTATAGTATTGGAAGTACTCTCACCAATTAGACCACCAATATAATTGCTACCATATATAACACCAGTTGACTTGCAATAACTTATATTTCCATTTGTACTTCTACCAACAATCAAACCAGTATAGTCTCCACCAAGTAATTTTCCTTCAATAGTACAGTTGATAATTTGACCCCTATAATTTTCACCACATATTCCTCCATGGTATTGGGCATTTTCATCGCCATTGATATTTGCATTAACTATATCCAAGTTTTTAATAGTTCCATTATTGATTTTTCCGAATAACCCCAGATAATCGGGGGCTAAAGTGTCATAGTAGATGATTAAGTTAGATATTTTATGGTAACCACCATCAAAAGAACCTTTAAACTCGATACCTTGGAAGCCATTAGAAAAACTTGTGTCAGGTGCAATGATAGCCTTAGTATAACTCTGTCTACCTTGTAGATTTATATCTAAGTCAATGTCTGCCGTTAATTTTGTATGTACCCCATATGCCCAGTAATTGGGATCTTGAGTAAATGAAAGAAATTCAGTGAAGTTCCTAATAAGATAAGGATTTTCTGCTGAACCATCTCCGACAGTCAAACCTCCAGCCCAAATAACTGAATTACAAAAAATTACAACAATTAACCTTAAAAATAATTTATTCATAGTTAAATTTCCTTAACATGTATCATTTTTAATATAGCACAAAGAACCGCTTTTTAAAACATTTTTGCATGATAAAACAAGTTACATCCGCATTTTCACACATTTCAAAAACTTACTCAATTATTGTTTCTTAGCATCACTACTTTAATTTTTCATTCAATGATTCTATTATCTGGAATTTTAATATTTGGGTAAATTTTCTCGAAAGCTGGTAATATATTTTTAGGATAATACATCATTGCATTTTCGCCTTGAGAGTTATCAGCAACTACTAAGCATCCAGGTATTGGGGGAATATCTCCTGTTAATTCACCATTAATCATTACACCAGCGTATTGCCAATGATTGGATAATTCTTTTTCTATTTTTTTTGAGTATTCGGGGAACGACACATAACTTCTCTTTGTCTCATCCCAACGACCAAAAGAGGTCGCATATACAATAGAACTAATTTTTCCTTTTTCAATTATTAAAGATTGTTCTTCGAGAGTATACACTGACGAATAAAGATATTTGTATATCCTCCCATAAGCACCTTCCCATTTTAAAATATATATTCCATATTTTTCAAAAGGCTGGTCTTCGTTTAATGTTAATTCTTTGGCATTTTTCATTAAATCATCTATTTTTGGCAAGATATCATAAAAACCCGCTTCTTCGACAGCCGATGATATCTGACTTAAACCAGAAGAAGCCTGATATTTTGGAAAAGGG
>CAZITB010000068.1:0-15551 GCA_964542055.1 uncultured Candidatus Kuenenia sp. | reverse complement strand
CTGTTTTAGCTCTGCAATGATTTTTTTTAATTCGTCGGCGAAAAGTTCGCCGCGGGTTTGCGGGACCAGGCATTCCTTCGGACTCAAACGCAGGATTTCATCGAGCAGATTATTTTCGTTTACGTGCTGAATGAAAAAATGGCCTGTTGAAATATCGACCCAGCTTATCGCGGCCGATTTATTGCCAAGTGAAAACGAGCAAAGAAAATTGTCATCTCGGTCGTCAAGGAGCATTTCGTCGGTCAATGTTCCGGGAGTGATTACACGCACAACATCGCGTTTGACGACGCCTTTGGCGGTCTTTGGGTCTTCAACCTGTTCGCAGACGGCGACTTTGTAGCCTGCGTCGATCATTTTCTTAATGTACCCGTCAACGGCGTGGAACGGTACACCGGCGAGGGGGATGGGATTATCGGCTTTGGAACGGCTGGTAAGGGTCAGGCCTAAAACGGATGAGCAGATTTGAGCATCTTCATAGAAGGTTTCGTAGAAATCGCCCATGCGGAAAAACAGCACCGCATCGGAATGCTTCTGTTTGAAATGATGAAATTGTTTCATCGCGGGTGTAAGTTTTTCTTTATTGCTCATTTTCCGGTTCAAGCTTAAAAAGTAATTCGGTTAACATTGTTTTGGCGTTTTGTTTCGATCTTTCTTTTGATAGATTATTTATAATGTTTTCCTGCCGGCTTGTAAAGCAAGCAGGTTTTGTCATTTCGATATCGTGAAGTTTAAGAGTTTGGATAATTTTTTCAATGATGTTTTCTATACCCTGGTTGTTTTTAGCAGATATCCATAAGCCGCCGGTGTGGGTTTTGGAAATATCGGATTTATTGAGAACAGAAAGAACGGGGGTTTTGTTTGTGATAATGCTTTGCCATAGGGCCTGGTGCTGAAACCATTGTTCGGGGCTTTGAGTTCCGTCGAGCAACAGCAAGATCAGATCGGCACTTTCAAGCATTTGTTTTGCGATTTCCTGGGATTGTTTGTCGATGTGGCCTCCGGCTGCAAGATACGGGTCAAGGCCGGCGGTGTCGATAAATTCGGCATGGAAATTTTTTATCCGGCATTTTATAGATACCCAGTCGCGGGTAGTGCCCTCTTGCTGGCTGACGATCGCTTTTGTCCGCCCTGCTATTGCGTTTATTAATGTGCTTTTACCGCTGTTTGGCGGGCCGGTGATAACTACTCGGAAACCGTTGATGTGCATTTTGGCAATTTTGGTGTTTTCGAGGATCGTAATTGAATCCTGTCGAAGCCTGGTGATTGATATTTTGTTAAGGCTGGTTAGTGCCTGGGCGGCCCATTTTTTTAAACCGGATTTCGGCTGATGCATAATAATTTTTACGCCGGAGAAATTTCTGGCTTTTGGGTGATATGCCATTGCTTCGATGGTTATGGCGTCATTTTGGAGGATTCTCCTGGCCTTTTCTACTGTAAGCTGTTGGCCATCGACAATTTCAACATTGTGGTCATGGAGGTAATTTAAAATCTCCTTCAATATCAAAGGATTACCGTGGCAGTGTATTGTGTAATTTTCTTCGCTGGTGCAGCCAACAAGGACATCGTCGAGGATCAAATCTTCTCTGATTATAAGGCCGTGCGAATAGCTGTGAGGCTTTAGTTTTTTGCTGCCGGAGGGTTTGAAAACAGAGTCGATTATGCTTTTTGCACCGTCTCCTACCAGTTCTATCGAAGCAATCGCCGCTTTGGCTTTGGATGTAACCACCGCCGCATAGATGCTCACACCTGCTCCTCGATGTACTTGTTGTAGGCGATTACCATTCCTTTTGTGACCAGGTCGGTGACGAACGAATCGATGAATTGGCAATCTTCCATAATCATCTTTGCCGCGGCACCTGTTACTACTGTTTGCGGCCAGCGGTCGAAATGTTCGGCATAGCGGCGGATGATTTCCTGAAGTGAACTTATGGCTGAGTAATAAATTCCAGCGTTAATTGCATCTTTTGTGTTCTGGCCGAAAGGCTTTTTGGGTTTTTCAATTTTGACTATCGGCAGCTGGGCAGTACCGCCGCCAAGGGCTACTGCGGAAAGCTGGAAACCTGGCATAATGCAGCCGCCTACGAAAACGCCTTTTTCGTTGACTATGTCAATTGTAACGGCGGTTCCGAAATCAGCCACGATGACCATATCCTGGACAACTTCATAAGCAGCCAGCGCGGCAAGGAGCCGGTCGGTGCCGATATTGCCTTTTACCTGCGTCTCGATTGGGATGGGGATATCGTCGCCGAGGACTTTTATTTTTTCGCCGAGGTTTTCTTTGGCAATCTGGCGGATCATGTCGGTCCATTCGTTTTTGACCGAGCTGACCAGGATGACACCGTCACGGACTTCAGTTTTGGCGGCACGGGAAAAGGGGATATGCTCCCACATATTTTGCAGTTTTTCGGCAACCGCTTTGTGCTCGGTGCCGGCAACAGTTTCAATCTTGACCTCTGAACTTTCAACATACAAGGCAAGGGTGATATTCGAATTTCCGATATCAACTGTGAGTAAATTCATATAATCTCCGAAATTGGCATTAAAACCTATTTTTAACTTAAAACCGGTTAAAAGTCAATGATTACCAAAATTGGTGTGGGACTAAAAGTTTTAAATAGAAATATTAAATCGGCAATCTACACTTATTTTTTCGTGATAGTTCTTAATTTCAAAGTAAAATCGCAAAATAATTGCCTGAATTTACTACCGAAAAATTGAATTTTAATGAATCTAAGCATTTTTTTCAGCTCTTTATTGTCCGGCTGAGACTGCAGGATTTCTTCTAGAGATTCAATTGCCATCTGGTAGTGATGATCTGCCAGGTGGCATTTTGCCATCATTATATAGCTTTGGATATGGTCGCTGTTTAGGTCTCGTGAATAGCTGAAAAAATGTCTGGCATCATTGGGTTCGCCGGCATTGAACATGCACATGCCCATATAATAGAACGGCAGGTAGCTGGTTGGGTTTACATCAGCGGCTTTTAAAAAGCACTGTGTTGGAACATCGTACTCATTTATTTCCAGCAGCATTGTGCCGATCGCCATCAATACATCAAAATCCTCGATATCGAAAGAAAGCTCGTGCTTGAAGTGCATCTTTGCGTTTTCGTATCTTTGGCGATTGAATTCGATCTCGCCAAGGCGGAAATGCGGCCCGGCGATATCGTCGATCACCAAGGCTTTGCGAAAGTGCTTTTCGGCGGTGTCGATATTGCCCATGTTCAGCTCAAGTTCGCCAAGAAACTGATAGGCTTGAGGTGATTGGGGCTCAAGTTCAATGATTCTATGGAGCTTTTCCCGTGCTGAGTCGATTTTGTTATCCTGCAGAAGAAAAAGTGCATAGTCGAGCAAAACGTCGGTGTTGCCGGGGTTTGTTCGCAGTTCGGCAAGGAAAGAGTCATTCGCAAAATTGCTGTTTCCCATCGACCAGTGAGCCTGTGCGATGCGGTAATTTATCTGTGGGTGGTCGTCGTCTAGATACCTGGTTTTTTCCCAACACCAAAGGGCTCTTTCCATTTTTCCGCGGCAGAACATTGAATTGCCTATATTATAGAAGCAAATCGGACAATCGGGGTTTATCTGCTGGGCCATGTAGAAAGATTCCTCGGCTTTGTCGTATTTGCCCATTTCGGTGTATGTTATGATACTGTTGCAATATGCCGGTTCGAAATTGCAGTCGCAAGACAGGGCCTGGTCAAATGTTTCTATCGCCAGGTCATACAAGCCTATCCTGGTATAATCGACGGCAAGGGAGTTATAAATTTCGGGGTCGTTGGGCTTGCTTTCGAGTGCTTTTTTGTAACATTCAATGGCGGCTTCATATTTTTCGACCACATCGAGTATCAAAGCCTTGTTGAAATTGAGCGATGTACTTGCAGGGTTTATTTCCAATGCTTTGTTTATCTGTTCCAGTGCGAGGAGCATCTGGCCCTGTTCATAAAACTGGTAAGCCTCGGTGGCGAGCCGTTCCTGGTTGTCCCATTCGAATCCCGAATCAAAATCCATTTCGTCAAACATAGTAAACCTGTATAATTACAACTTTCATTCACAGCGAACAATAAAAAGCCTTATTTGACCTATCGAATATGGAAGGGGCACGATTAACCCGATTTTGAAAAATTAAAGAGTTTTTTTGATAATAATTTTTTTCTGGTAAAATAGGGTATAAACCCTTACAATAACGCAAGTTAAATATGAGGCTAAAAAGCTGTTGTTTAAAGCTAAAGTGTTTTTGTGGTATAAAAAGCGCTTTGGTCCTATAATATGCGAAGCTTTTTGGCATAAGAAATTAAAATTAATCATTTAAGAGGCTCGACATGATCAAGGAAATCAAAGGTCTTTTACAAGCCGGCGACGGACAATACGCTATCGTAGCAAGCAGATTCAACGAATTTATAACAAGCAAGCTGCTTGGCGGAGCCATTGATGCTCTGCAAAGGCATGGCGCAAAAGATGAACAGATCACGGTTATCTGGGTGCCCGGTGCTATTGAGATCGTTCCCGCGGCGAAGAAACTTGCTTCCAGCGGCAAGTATGCATCGGTAATTTGCCTAGGTGCCGTTATTCGCGGCGCGACCAGCCATTATGATTATGTCTGCCAGCAGGTCTCTCGCGGTATAGGCCAGATCAATATCGAATCGCAGACCCCTACCGTTTTTGGCGTTCTTACTACTGAAACGATTGAACAGGCCATCGAACGCGCGGGCACAAAGGCTGGTAATGCCGGATCAAACGCTGCAATGGTCGCCATGGAAATGGTTGATGTTCTCAAAAAAATAGATTAAACCAGATTAAGGCTTGTTACAATGGACAGAAGAACAGCAGCTAGAGAAATTGCGATGCAGGCTCTTTTTCAACTTGATGTACAAGGTGATGAAAAATCCGAGGTTGTAAAAAAGTTCATAACCACTTCTACAAATGATGATATTGTCCGGTCGCTTGCAATGACGTGGGCTTTTAAGGCCTGGCATAACCTTGAAACTTGCGATGCCTTGATAACTTCGGTAGCCATCAAATGGCAGATGACGAGGCTTAGTCTGGTTGATAAGAGCATACTGAGGCTTTCGGCTTATCAACTTAAATTTTGCGAAGATATACCTGATAAAGTAGTGATAAATGAAGCTGTCGAGCTGGCGAAAAAGTTCAGCTCTGAACAGGCACCAGGATTTGTCAACGGCGTTCTAGATGCCATAATGAAAATCCTGAAAGAGGAAAAAACGTCTCACGGAGGATAGTTTTGAGAAAGATTGCGGTTTTAAATCAAAAAGGCGGTGTCGGGAAAACCACGACCGTAACAAATGTCGCTGCGTTTTTGGCTTTGCAGGGTTTAAAGGTTGTTGCTTTGGATTTTGACCCGCAGGCACATCTTACGATTCATCTCGGCGCGGAACCTGAAACGCTGGAAAAAGGCGCATATACTGTTATGACCGGGCAGAGTGGTTTTGAAGAAAGCTTGTTGAAAGTACGTGAGAATTTGTGGCTTTTGGGCGCGAGTATAGATCTTGTTGGTGCCGAAAGCGAACTTGTAAGTGTTGTCGGCAGGGAAACCATCCTCCGCGAAGCCATCGAGTCGGCTGAAGATAAATTTGATTACATGCTGATCGATTGTCCGCCGTCTCTGGGTTTGCTTACGTTGAATTCTCTTGCCGCAGTGGATGAGGTAATGATACCGATTCAGCCGCATTTTCTTGCTCTGCAGGGTTTTGGAAAGCTGCTGCAGACAGTATCGCTGGTCAATAAACGGATTAACCCTGAATTGAAAGTATCGGCAATATTGCTTTGTATGTTTGACAGCAGAACTTCTCTTTCGGGCGAAGTTAAAAATGATATTTCGGAATTTCTTGCATCTGCGCGGGAGACAAACTGCGCGTGGTCACAGGCCCAGGTTATACCAATTCAGATACGCAGGAATATAAAGCTGGCAGAGGCGCCAAGCTATGGGAAGACCATTTTTGAGTATGAAAGCCAATGTAACGGCGCGGAAGATTACGCAAGCGTTGCACAGTTTATCCATGGCGAGAAACTTCAAAATGAGCTTGAAATACCAGCTGATAATGAAAACGAAAATACCGCTCAAGAGCAAGATAAGACAAATGATTCGCAAAAGCAAACAGTCGAAAGCGAATTAGATAACCTTGAAAATGAAATAGAACAGTTCCATGCTAACGACAAAGCAGTTCAACCGGCAGACTATAATGATGATGGGGAAATACCGCCTTTGAAAAAGAGCGTTTGATGTGCGCATAAAAAAAGGCTGCTTCGTGGATGAATGCTTTATTGAAGCAACCTTACATTGAATTTCTTTTTAACTAAACCAATTGTCTGTCTATTAAGATAACTTGTCAAGATTTTTTTTAACTTTCTAGAAAATTTTTCATTTTTATTAAAGTTTTTGCATCTAATTATCTTTCAATTCTTGCTCTCTAATTTTTATTTTATTACAATACGGTCAAATATTTTGTTCGCAGGAATTTTTGTGGGAGCACTTATGTTATCAAGGATTCACAGCAGCACAATAGTAGGCATTGACGCGGTTCTATGCGAGGTTGAAGTTGATACCGCGAAAGGCGGGCTCAACAGGGATTTGATCGTCGGTCTTCCGGATGCTTCGGTTAAAGAAAGTATCGAGCGGGTCAGATCGGCCATAATGAACTGCGGATATTCATATCCCGATAAAACAAGCGTGATAAATCTTGCACCTGCGGAAATAAAAAAAGAAGGGGCGTCGTTTGATTTACCGATTGCTATCGGTTTTCTCATCGGTCAGGGTATATTGAAAAGCGAAAAAGTAAAACAAGCGGTTATTATTGGCGAACTTGCTCTTGATGGAAGGGTTAGGCCGGCAAGAGGTGTGCTTGCAACGGCAATAATGGCAAAGCAGAACAATTTCAAATACATTCTTGTCCCTGCCGAAAACGCCAAAGAAGCAGCAGTTGTTCAGGATATCGAGGTCATACCCGTAGCGTCTCTTTCGCAAGCGGTCGGCTATTTGAATGAACAGCTGCCGATAGAGCCTACAATAGTGGATGTCGAAGATTTTTTCAATCACAGCCACAATCACGATCTTGATTTTGCTGATGTAAAGGGACAGGAAAGCGTCAAACGCGCACTTGCAATTGCCGCAGCTGGAAACCATAATATTTTGATGATCGGCCCTCCAGGATCGGGCAAAACGATGCTTACAAAACGGCTTCCGGGAATTTTGCCGAGCCTTACTCTTGAAGAATCTTTGGAAACGACAAAAGTGCATTCTGCGATGGGTTTGCTTAGCAGCGATGTACCGCTTCTTCGAAAGCGTCCGGTCAGAATGCCGCATCACTCGGCAAGCGCACCTGCATTGGTCGGGGGCGGATCTATTCCGAAACCCGGCGAATTGTCGCTTGCCCATAACGGCGTGTTGTTTTTAGATGAGTTCCCGGAGTTTTCACGAAGTGTGCTGGAAACCATGCGTCAGCCCTTGGAAGATGGTACCGTTACAATTTCACGTGCTTCTGGTTCGCTAAGATTTCCGGCAAATATCATGCTGGTAGCAGCGATGAACCCGTGTCCGTGTGGTAAGAATTATAAAAATGGTCAAAGGTGCAACTGCACTATCGCACAGATCGAACGTTATCTGGGTAAGATTTCGGGCCCGCTGATTGACCGAATCGATATCCATGTTGAAGTGCCATCGGTTCCGTTTGAGAAATTGAATGACAAAAGCAATGGCCAAAGCACCGATCAGCTGCGCGAAAAAGTGATCAAAGCCCGTAAAATACAGAATGAAAGATTTAAAGGTGCCAAAATTTACTCCAACAGCCAAATGAATTCGAAACAACTACGAACATATTGCAGGCTTGATGACGACAGCCAAAATATTTTGAGGCAGGCGGTTTATGAATTTGAGCTAAGTGCCCGCGCGTATGATAAGATATTGAAAATCAGCCGAACCATCGCCGACATCGAAGGCTCGGAGGTTATCAGCTGCGAATATCTTTCAGAAGCGATCCAGTACCGTAAACTTGATAGAAAATTATAGGATAATGGTGCGGCAACTTATCAATCTATATCTGAAAAACAATTGTAAGCTTTATCCTTTAAAATCTTCAAAATACCTTTACATGTATTTCTGATTTCCCACTGAGCCTTAGGAGAAAGACGCAGTTTCAGAATATGCCGCCATTCTCTGAAATTTGCAGAAACAACTAACTCACTTACACAGGCATTCGGAAGAACATATCTTGCGTCCTCTTTTTTGAAACCTCTGTCTCTCCATTTTTTATACATTTCTTTGATTATTAACATGTCATTATGGTAGTCATCGAGATATTTGTCTTCAATAGTCTCTGGAATAACATATTCGAATCCATCTTCCTCAACATACCTCTGCGACTGCTGGGAAACTGACATAAGCCTATGCCTTACAAGCTGATGTGTCATTGCACGAGAACAATTTGAGATTTTGAATGAGGCATAAGCATGCTCAAGAGGTGATTCGTGACCCAGCTTTATCAATCTTTTTATAAAATCAGCTTCACTTTTAGCACCTATTTTATCAAAACTTAAATAACACGTTCTCCCAGCTTGTTCGATCACCTTTTCTGCATCAGGAGTTATAGACAATAATTCTACAACGGAATTATCAAAACCTTTTTTTTCCATATCAGACTGCCACCCCTTCCTTCCGTAGAGATTCTGTTTTCCTTTGGGAACAAAGCTCGCACCTAAAAACAGGCTCAGATTTCAATTTGTCATAATTTTTGGTTTTAACCAGGCGGTAACCCCTTGCTGTTTTGCCGCAGTCACCACAGAGAATATTATCTTGAATTTCCCATTGTGGCTGTAGGCATTTTGATGTAAAGATAAAACGATCGACCCAGAAGAAAATCAAACCGCCTATTAAATTAGCTATGACGGTAGCCCAAAGTTTACCCCACGTGGCAAGTAATATCAAAACAATAGCTAAAATAGGAGTGCTAAGCTGCCATCTGATCAAATACAACATATATCTTCTAAAACTTAATTTTAAGGTTTTCATGCGAACACTTTCTGAATTTCTAATTTTTTCAAAGATGCCAAGGCAATTTTGGCATTTCCAAATGGAGCACTTACTGCAAACCCGCTGACAATGCCTTCGATCTGACTGATCATTTCTTTTGCTATAGAAATCCCTTCCCTGATAGAAGTTTCTCTACTTTGACATTTTTTCATTCTCATTAAAATATTTTCGGGTACTGATACCCCGGGTACTTCATTAGCCATAAATTCTGCATTTTTGTAACTGGTCAAGGGCCAAATCCCCGCAATAATCGGTATTTTATACTTTTCAATTTTCTTCATAAAATCGAAAAAAATATCCACATCGAAAACTGGCTGAGTAATTGCGAATTCTGCCCCAGCTTCGACTTTCATTGCAAACCTTTCCAACTCCCTTTCTATATCTACCGATACTGGATTGACACCAACACCACCAACCAAACCAATTGCTGGATCGAATCTGTTACCTGCAATATCTATTCCTCTATTTAAATCATGAACAACCTTAGTTAACGCAACAGAATCCAAGTCATAAACACCAGTTGCACCTGGATATTCCCCGACTTTGGGCGGGTCTCCAGTTATCATTAAAACGTTTTTAATACCTACCGCATAAGCACCTAAGATGTCAGATTGCATAGCGATTAGATTTTTATCCCTGCAGCAAAAGTGTACAATTGCTTCAATATCTGCAACTTGTTGTATCCTTATACCAGTTGCGAACGCTGATAATCTAGAACTCGCACGCGGACCGTCAGGAATATTTATTGCATCGATACCCAATTGGGCACATAATTTAACGTTTTCCAGCAAACCTTGAATATTTACACCTTTGGGAGGTGAAAGTTCAATACTAAAAACTTTTACGCCTTTAGCTAATTTGGCTGAAATCTTTGATTTCTTTTCAAGTTTAATAGGCTCAGTTGTTTTTATTTTTGTATTTTTCTTTGTTTCAGCCGAAAACTGGATTTTTTTCTTGGCAAAAGCTCTATCTAATCCTTTTACCGCTTTAGCTATTTCGCTAATATGTTCAGGACCCGTTCCGCAACAGCCACCTATTATTCGAACGCCCTTTTCAAAAAACTTTTTTGCGTACTCTGCCATATATTCAGGGGTACACATATAGATACTTCTTCCATCTACTTCTTTTGGCAGACCCGCGTTGGGCTGTAAAGAAATCGGCTTATTAACTACATTTTTAATTTTTTCAAGCAAGGTAAGCATTTGTGAAGGACCCAGCGAACAATTGAATCCTATTGCCGAGACACGGTCAATTGACTGAATCTTTTGAATTGTTTGTAAAATATTGTCTCCATAAAAAGTCTCGTCTGTTGCTGGAACGGTCAACTGTGAAATAATGGGAAGATCGGTAACTTGGCTTACTGCTGATATTGCAATCATCAATTCATAAGGGTTCAAAAAAGTTTCCAGAATTATCAGATCTGCCCCACCTTTACTCAAACTTTTTGCCTGTCTTTTGAAAACTTCTTCGGTTTTTTTTAAAATTTGACTATTTTGGGGGGTAACATCCACACCCAAAGGCCCCATTGCACCAGCTACAAAACATTTTTCATTCACGGCTTTTTTGGCAATTTCAACTGCCGTAACATTGATCTCTTCTGTTTTTTCAGATAATCCGAATCTGGCAAGTTTTACTTCATTTGCTCCAAAAGTGTTGGTCTCAACTATGTCTGCACCTGCTAAATAGTATTCTCGATGTACTGACTCTAGCAAACTAATATTATTTAGACAAAGTAGATCGAAACAAGAGTTAATAAAAACCCCCTTTTTATACAACATCGTTCCCATCGCACCATCAATGATCAAAGTACGTTGGGAAAGCGCTTCAAGGAAAATATTTTTTTTCATAATATACGCCTAATCTCTAATATCTCAAAAACAAACAAAAAGTGATTATTTTCAGCAAGATAGTGAAATTTAACAACATAATAGTGTTATGTCAAATTTAATTTTCCAATTATGGAATTCATTTGGCTGTTTACGCCTTTGAAAACAAGTAAATTAAAATTGCTTCAATTCTAAATATCTTCCAGCAATAAATCTCGCCCCAAAACCCGCAATCAACTGACCCAGTGCAATACCTATAATCATTCCTTCGAAGCCTGCTGCTTTCAAGCCCAGTATGGCAATTGGCAATTGCAAGATAAAAACCTGTATTATGCTTATAATCGCGGCTTTGACCGACTGACCTGTTGCGATTAGCGACTGACACATCCAAACCGTTAAATGCAGACCCAGATGACCTATAGATATGAAAATCAGATATTGTGCGGTTTTAATAATTATTTCCGGCTCATCGGTGAAAATACCGGCGAAAAACCTGGCAAAGAGCAGGAAAATCACAAACTTAACCACACTCAGAATCACCGCGAATTTTGTGGTTATGTTGATTACCTCTTTTACCCTGCCGTGTGCCCCGGCTCCCCAGTTCTGCCCTATTGCGGGGATCAGAGCGATCGAGTAGGCCATCTGGACAGAGAGAAAGAAGTCTTCTATTCTGAAACCGCTGCTAAGTGCCGCAACTGCCGGTATTCCCGCCGACATAGCAGCTAGTTTGGTTAAAATCCCCCTTGAGACCGGCATTAACCCCCTGACAAGCGAAGCCGGCAGACCGATGACTATTATCCGCTTCCATGAACTTAAGATTTCCGCGAAATGCGGGTGCTTCCATTCGAATAAATGGCAGTGAAACTGTATGAAATAGAAATTCAGCATAACTCCAAAAATCCGCGAAATCCCGGTCGCCAGAGCCGCACCTTTCATGCCCATTGCCGGCAAACCGAACATGCCGAAAATCAGAATCGGATCAAGTATAATGTTCAAAACCGCACATGTACTCATAACAGCCAAAGGCCGAAGCATTTCACCGGTAGCTCGCATACAACCGTCGCCGACCGGCGGTATAATCGCGGCAAACGCAAATAAATACCAGATGCTCATATAATCTCGAACCAGTTCAAGTGATCGGCCTTGTGCGCCTAAAAAATCGCCAAAGACTATATCAATTGTAAAGTATCCCACAAGACTTATCGCGGCAGTTACTGTAACCGCCAGGAAAATACCATCGGTGGTTGTTCGCCTGGCAAGTTTAAAATTATTTTGCCCTACCGCACGGGATATAACCGATGCCGCGCCCATTCCAATCCCCATAGCCAGAAACCCGATTACCATTACCACCGGCAATGTAAATCCCATCGCTGCCAGCGCATCTGTACCCAGCCGCGACACAAAAAATGTATCGGTCAAATTGAATATCATTATAGCCAGACTGCCGGCAAGCGACTGCAAACCCATAACAAACATCGCTCGAACCAGGCTCGACTTAGTGAGATTATTACCAGCCATGAATTTCCATAATACTTTTATTGAATCTAATTATCACAATAAAAAAGCCCCGGTCAAGCCGAGGCTAAAAATTTGAAGCATATTCTATCAGTCTTTTCCGACCATCGCGACTATTTTCGCCAGCGCCTTCATACCTTCTTTGGCTTGAATTTTTTCGGTATAATCATATTGTACACCGAGAACCTCCAGCGGCTTGCCGGATTTATCAAGGCTTAGAACAACTTCCTGTGAATGTATGTAACGCCAGTTTCCGCTTGCATCCTGAAGACGATACTCGATATCGAGAACTTCCTGATTGTCATCCCAACTGAAACCTGCCAAATCTTTGTTGATCCTTTCCATATCGTCAGGATGCATAATCTTGGTTACTACATCCTCACCGAATTGCTCAATCTGCTCAGCAGAATAGCCCAGAACCTCGCCAATATGCTTATTGACATACGCCATCTTCCGCTGGGCAACATTATAAATGTTCATTGTGATCGCACCCACATCACAAAGCCGTTCAAGCATCATCTTGTTTTGCTCGACTACAATTTCAAGCCTATTATTACTTTCGTAAACCTTTGTTAATTTGCTGTTGAGGGTTTCAATATCAATTTTCTGCTGAATATAAACTTCATTGAGCATGTCCAACTCATCACTTTTTGATGAAAGTTTTGCAACCAGGCCATCACGCTCTGTGGCAAAGTTTGCTTTGAGGCTCTCAATCTTTTCACCTCGCAATTTTATTTCCTTCTCAGCGGCGGCAAACTCCGATCGACTTTGTAAAAGCAGTTTTTCAAGCCTGTCCGATTTACTCCTGTAAAGCTGGGCATCATCTTTTGCACTGCTCAACTGGTTTGCTAATTTTTCATTTTCACTGTCCAGCTCCCCGGCTTTTGACTCGAGTGCATTTTGATTTTTCTCCAGTTCGTTGGCTTTGCTTCGGTAAACTTGTGCATCGTTTCGTGCAGTGCTTACCTCTTTCTGGAGCTTAGTATTGATAAGCCCAAGTTCATTAATTTTCCCGCCTAGAACCCGTTCAGTATCATCAAGCCGTTTTTTAAGATCACTTATAATCGAACTGCTTTGAGACTTTAGCTTTTCAAGTCTTTCTACCAACTGTGCTATCTTTTTCGACCTGAGATGAACCATGCCAGCCAGTTTCTGCTTTTCAAGATTGTTTTTAGCTTCGCTGTCTTTGATCTGCTGCTCTAAAACAGTAATTTTTCCGTTCAGCTGGTTGCGGCCAATTTCTAAATCTTCTACATCATTTTTTAAAGACGAGATTTCATCTTGAAGACCGGTTTCTCTCTGTTGAGCTTCATCCCTGTAAGTATCATATTCTTTTTTAGTTTGCTCAAATTGCTCTTTCTCTGCTGCGGCTTTTTCAAGTTTGCCTTTCAACTGTGCCAATTCCGAAGTTTGCTCTTTTACCAGGTTTTCATATTCCTGGCATTTTGTCCAAAACTCATCTTTTACCTTGCAGACCTTATCCAGCTCCGCCTGAACCTGATCATTGAGGTCTTTCAATCGCTCCATATCTTGAATTTGCGTATCGAGACGAGTTTGAAGCTGCAATTTCTGTTGATCAAATTCCTGCTGCTCAACTGAATAATCTTCTATTTGCTGCTGGTGCCTCTGCAAAACTGTATCAAGCTCCCTTGCATGCTTTTCCGCCAGGTTTTCCAGTTTCTTTTGCTGATCAGCTAGCTGCTTCATTGAATTACCTATTTCACTGACATCAATTACCGCAGAGACACAGCACGACATAGGATCATTTTGATCTGTGATGACAACACTTTGAATAACTACATCAACTTCTTTAGAGTTTGTTGTCAGACAAAGTTCAGTTCTTGCCTGCCCCTGTTCAAAAACCTTGCTGTAGTAATTTCGCATATCATCGCGCATTTTCGATTTTGCATGAACGATAATCGGCTGACCAATAATCTCGAACTTGTCATAGCCGAGCATCTCAACGGCAGCTTTATTAACTTCCTTAACGACAAGGTCCTTATAAACGGTAAAATATCCAACATCCGCTGCATTGAACAGTTTTACATAATTATCTTTCCAGATTTCCAATTCCTGCTGCGCATAATCAAGGCTGTCCTGGTGCTTTTTCAATTGCTGCTGGCTTTCTTTAAGTTCTTTAAAAGCGTTTATCATTTTGTCACGCATTTTGAAAACTTTGGTCCGTGAAATCATCGGCCCGGTGTTATTAGCAATTCGGTTAAAAACTTCAACTTTGGTTTCCGGCTTGGGTTGAATGTTTAATGTCTTACCCATTTCGTCAACTCCCTTTTTATTTAATTGCATTTCGTCTAATTCCATTTGACTTTATCCTTCCAGCAGGTCGCTTTGAACATCTTCCATTATTACTTTCGAGATTATATGGCTTGCGTCGAACCTGGCGATTTTGTCGGCATTGACACGCATTTCAAGCCTCTTGTTCTCGTTAGTCATAAGTTCTTTGAGCACCGGCCATAAATTTTGAGCGTTTCTTTGGGGATCTTTATAATCTTCGACAATAACACCGCAGCCGGATTTGACCAGTTCTTTCGCGTTCTTCTTTTGATGGTCATCACGATGATAAGGATAAGGCATACATATTGCCGGAACGCCGCTGGCGATATACTCCGCGATACTTACCGCTCCGGCCCTTCCGACAAGCAAATCGGCACATGCCAGCAAATTGGCCATATCTTCATAGTAATCGAGAACAATGAATTTCATTTTTGAATTGGCATAAGATTCTTTCATCACATGCTGATGAATCCGGCCTGCCAAATGAACTACCTGCCACTGTTCACTAAAACTTGAGAGTTTATCGACAAGCAGAGCAAGTGCGTTATTTATATTCGCCGCCCCGCTTGACGCTCCTGTTATCAGCAGCATTTTTTTATTGGGATCAATTCCCAGTTTTTCCCGGGCTTTGTGCTTGTCGGTAACAGAAAAATTCCTCCGCAATGGACATCCTGTTACCACCACTTTATCTTTATGGGTGCCGAATTTCTTAGAGGTATCTTCGAACTGGACAAATATTCTCCTGGCATATCTTGCCATAAACTTATTGGCTTTGCCCGGTGTCATATCTACATTTAACATGTAAATTGGGATGTCTCGTTTATATGCAGCCCATAACACACCAGCCGAGATAAAACCGCCAGTCCCTACAATAACCGG
>CAZITB010000067.1:0-15862 GCA_964542055.1 uncultured Candidatus Kuenenia sp. | reverse complement strand
TAAAGTACACAGGTTCCGGGCCGGTTGCCAGCAGAGTTTCGTTTGACAAGATCGAAAGCAAAAAGATTTTCGACAAAAAAGGAATACCCACACCGAAATGGATAGAAGTATCAAAGTATATGGAAACGAAGGAACTTTCCGAAAAAATAACTGAGCTTGGAAACAAGTATATTTTGAAACCATCACAGCAGGGCAGCAGCGTAGGTATTGAAATACTTGAAGATTCACTTCTAACAGCAAAAGCTGCAACCGTCTGTTTAGCAAGGTTCGGTCCATGCTTGATAGAAGAGTTTATATCAGGCCGCGAGCTTACAGTGGGAATAATCGATCAGACAGCTCTGCCTATTATTGAGATAGTTCCTAAAGATGGTTTTTATAATTACGATGCCAAATACATAAGCAACAACACGCAGTATTTGTTCGACACAATTGAAAACAAACGACTTTGCAGAGAAATCCAGACAATCGCCTTGGATTGCTTCAATGCGCTTGGATGCAGACATTTCGGGCGGGTTGATCTATTGCTTGACAAAGATTTAAAACCTTATGTTTTGGAAATAAACACATTGCCCGGAATGACAAGCCATTCTCTTCTTCCAAAAGCGGCCCAAAAAGAAGGCATGGACATGACTGGGCTTTGCACTAAAATAATTGAGCAGGCATTAGTTTCGGAATAGCGATAAATGGCAAGAAGAAAAAAAAAGAAATGGTTCAGTTTTAAAAGCGGCAAAAAGAAAACAAAAGCTCAGCTGCAGCGAAGAAACAGTGCAATTTTGTTTTCATTAAAAATATTGTTGATGTTAATAATTATTGCCGCGATTGCGGTTGGTTTGTATTTTCTTGACGAAAATTATGTTCATGGAAAAACAGGGCTCAATGAAAAATGGGTTAAAATGAACCTTGTAAACAGTCCTGACTGGATGAGCAATGATTTGAAAAGGATGATCTTTGAAACTGCCGGTGACGGCAATGGCTGGTTCAGATTAGGCAGTGATACTGCTGAGAGTGTTTACAACAATTTGAGGTCAGTTGCGTGGCTTAACAATTTGAAAGTAAAAATTGACCCGAATTCCATCAAGGTTTTTTCGGATTACTACACACCCGCTTTATTGATCGAGAGCAGCAGCCGAAAAGCCTATGTGGCATCCGACAGGGGGATCGAACAGGACAAATTCAATGCAGTTGTTCTCAGCTATGTTCCTATCTACGATTTGCCGATCCCGGTTTTAAAAGGTGTTAATACGAGATATATGCCCGAGCCAGGTTTGGTGTGGCAGCAGGAAGATGTTCGCGCAGGTATTGAGTTAATCAATGTGCTCAAGCTAATGGATAAGAATATGCTTTTAAGTGCCACTGCCAAACATCGCAATTTTACGCCGCTGCTAGCCGAGGTTGGTGCCATTGATGTGGCGAATTTTGGAGGCAGAAAAGATAAAAAAAAGCCTCATATAATTATTTACTCGACGGACGGTACTCCAATTTACTGGGGATCTATGCAGGGTAATCTGGAAGCTGTGAGGGTTGAAAAACTCGGCAAACTCTACCAATGCTACAAGGACTTTGGCACCCTTCAGCTAAAAAGTAAAGGTTTAGTAAAATATATTGATCTTCGGACGCCTGAAAAAATCAACCCGATACCTTAATCAAAAACATTTGCCGCTTTCCTGTTTTGCGCATTCGTTATTATTGCAATGATAGCAAATTTCATTTGGGGTTTTATCTTCCTGGAAATATGCCTTGATGTTATCACAGGTAGTATGCGCGATGTTATCCAATGCTTCGCGGGTAAAAAAGCCCTGGTGTGAAGTTACCAGGACATTTGGAAATGTCAAAAGTCTTGCAAGCACATCATCGTCTATGACAGAATTGGAAAAATCTTCGAAAAAGTAATCGGTTTCTTCTTCATAAACATCCAAGCCAGCGGATGAAATTTTACCTGACTTCAGGGCATTTATGAGAGCGACAGTATCGATCAACTTGCCTCTGCCGGTATTAATAATAACCACACCGTCTTTCATCTTGCTTAAAGATTTTTCGTTAATCATGTGAACATTTTCAGGAGTCAAAGGGCAGTGCAACGAAATAATATCAGACCTGGCAAAAAGTTCGTCAAGCGAAACATATTTAAAATTCAATTCCTTGGCAAGTTTCTCGTCCGGCTTTACGTCATAAGTAATAATATTGACCCCGAATCCGGAAAGGATCTTAATGAAATTTCTACCAATTGAGCCAGCCCCGACGACCCCAATCGTTTTACCCTCTAAGTTGAAACCCATAAGTCCGTTAATGCTGAAATTCCTGTCTCTCGTTCTATAATAGGCACGGTGAGTCTTACGGTTTAAGCTCATGATCAAAGTTAACGCATGTTCGGCAATGGCTGCGGGCGAATAAGATGGCACATGCAAAACGTGGATTTTTTCATAAGCAGCTTTTAGATCAACATTGTTGTAGCCTGAACACCTTAAAGCGGCAAAATGGATATCTAAATCATTTAATACATTTATAACATCTCCAGATAAATCATCATTTGTAAATGTACAGATTCCATCGAAACCTTTTGCTAGCTGAACAGTATCCGGTGAGAGCCGGCTGGGATAAAATTTAAAATGTATGTTGTATTCTTGGGCTAAAGGTTTGAAAAAGTCAATTTCGTACTGTTTCGCATCAAAGAAAGCAATTTTAGCTATAACCATCATTTTTTCCCCTTTGAAAGCAGGTTAATAAAATAAACTGTCCATATAAATTATGGTAACTACAGAAGCGGAATTTATCAAATCTTTTATTTGAAAGCAATTTTTCACCCCCCCCCTTGCAAAATTTTGACGTCCTATAATATATGTTATGTTTCATTCAAGAGGCTGCGATTGTGCATAAAAAGAATTTGATGCTGATTAACCGCAGATACGTTCTAAACGCACGAAACTTGCCCCGGCACGGTCTATCAAGCCGAGATTTTCAAGTATCACTGAAATATTGTCCGCGATACCTGCTTGTGTAAAGTTGTTTTCTAATGATAAATTGAGTTTGTTCACAGCATTTTCAAAGTTGTTTTCATTACAAAATAACAATGCTGTTTTGTAGTGAAGTTCTATGGTATCCTGATCAATCGCGGTATCGACGCTCAATAAGTTGACTGCCTTTTGAAAATCATTAGTTTCATTTTCACAGATGACCAATTTCGAAAGCGATCTAAAATGAAATGGATTGGATTCCAGTGTATTTTCAAAGTACTTTTTCGCGCTATTCAAGTCTCCGCTTGCCATAATTATTAATCCTGTTTTGTATAACAGGTCTGAATTTTCTGGTTCTGAGGCAATTTTTTTCAGGTGTAACTTGATAATTTCTTCTATGGTTACCGAATCTTTACTTTTTTGGTTCTTTGCCGATAGATGCTGCAAAGATGAACTTTCGCCGTATAATAGGTTCGAATTTTGTTGAATTGCACAAGCAAGCGAAAGAGTTTCTTTAAAATTGTCATTTTTTTTATCAAACAGCTGCGCTTTTGCCAAGCCGACGTATGAATCGACAATTTCATCATTCATTTCAAGTGCTTTTGTAAATTGTTGTGCGGATGAAGCATAATCGTGAGTATTAAGATATAATGTAGCCAATTTTATCGTTGCCTGCATATTATTGGGCTGAATTTTTGTAGCTTCCTTTAGAGACCAGATTGCATCGTTAATTTCGCCTCTTTTGTAATATATTTCGCTCATTTTGATGTGCAATTCGGGTATTTCGCCATATTCCTGATGTTTTTTTCCAATGGCCTCAATTGCCTCTTCGAAATCATTCTGGGCAATAAACTTGTCTATTTCATCTAAATAACCATGCATTTGATAGTTATCAGGGTGCATCATTATTCCCTGCTGAAAGGTTTCGACCGCTTTTTGATAGTTCTGATTATACAGATGTAAATACCCTAACAGCACATAGAAACTTGTATCTTCGGGATATTCACGGCAAAGTTCAGTATATTGCACGATTGCGTCATCCAGCCGCCCTTTTTTCAGGTAGATCGCCCCGAGACGCTCTCTGGGCAGCTGTAGATATTTTTTAAATTTTAAACAATCCTGGTAAAAATTCACAGCATTATCAATATCACCAATCCGTTCATGACAATATCCGAGTGAATATGAAACCATTGTATTAAACGGTTGATCTTGATAAGCCTGTTTGAAAATTGAAATTGCGTATTCCAGCTGATTTCGGTTTAGAGCAATGATCGCCTTGGCTGTTTGGCAGTAAATAGATGATGGAAAATCGATCTCATAAAACGATATCTTTTCATCTGCAAGATGGTATTTCAAATTATTAATAAGGTCCAGGATTTCGGTCAATCGAGGTTTGTCCTCGGCGAAACCATCCTTTTTGATGCTCATACCAAGCCAATGCCAAATAATCCTGGCAGTATCGATGTTGATTGCCTTGCCGAAAATTTCCAGAATTTTGCTCATTGATATCTCAACTCCATAAAAAATTTGTATGTTGAAATATCGGGAATAATTGAAATGGACTTAATTTAACTTCTATTTAAAATTTACTAAAAAACCGCTTTTGCGGTAAATATTAATAAACAAAAATTAGCCACAAAATCTTTTAAACTTCAGTCTCGATTTCACTTAAGTATGCAAGCGTTCTTTCCAGTTTGTCGGTGAGATGCTTGAGTTTTAACATTGTTTTGACTCTTGTTCGTAACTCAAGGCTGTTAACGGGTTTACTGATAAAATCATCCGTTCCCGAATCGATCGCCCTTTCGATATCCCCCATTTCATTAAGTGCCGTAACCATAATCACCGGTATTTGGGTTGTGGCCGGGTCATTTTTTAGCCTGCTGCAAACTTCAAAACCGCTCATTTTCGGCATCATAACGTCAAGCAGAATCAAATCCGGATTTATATGTTTTACTTTTTCCAATGCCTCAGGGCCATCGGATGCGGCAAAAAGATCGCATCCAAGTTCTTCAAGATATGCTTGTATCAGTTCAAGGTTCTGCTGATTATCATCAACAACCAATATTTTGCTTTTTTCTTCATTAGTCATATTTTCATCCATAATTTCATTTTTAACCTGCTATTATAGCTGGAATGAACTACTCGTCCAGAAGTTTTCTTTTTTCCGAATAACGGTTTATAAATTCCCTGACTTCAGGCCTCAAGTATATGCTTTCGATATCTACCAGTTCATCCAAAGCTTTGGCAGATGCTATTGTGGAATCAGTTTTTGAGGCATCAACATCGAAATAGAATAAATTTTTTGTTTTGAACCTGCAAAGGCCCCCTCCGGAGCCGCCCATTTTTTCTTTACGAACTTGCGTTCCTGAGAGCTCAATTTGATAAATTAGAGAATCTAGAATATCTTCTATTTTCATTTTCAAGATATAATGGTTAAAAAGTCGATATTATTATTACATAATTGTAATATTGATAATTAAATAATCAAGTTAAATTCGGAGAAGGATTTTGTCTGAGTTTGTTGCTAAACGAGTAAATTTGTATAAAAAAGTTTGTCAACTAGAGAACGAAAACGAGAAAGTCATAGGACAAATTACGCAATTGCGGGCTCTGGCGAATTTGGGGCTGGTCTTATCAATGGCTGCACACGAGATAAACAATGTTCTCACACCAATTGGTAATTATGCCCAGCTGGCTCTGGATAATCCCGATGATATTGAACTTACTAAAAAAGTGCAAAAGAAAACTGTAAGTAACTGTTACAGGGCTCAGAAAATTTTACAAAGCCTGCTCAATACTGCCAATAAAAGCACCTCTGAAAGAAGTTATTACAATTTTCAGACTTTGGTTGATAATGTTTTTGATTTTATCGCCAGAGACTTTACAAAAGACAGAATCAAAGTTGAAATGGAAATAGAATCCGATCTTGAGATATTTGCTATTGACGTTGATATCGAACATTTGCTTATGAATCTCATTCTCAATGCCCGCGACGCAATGGCTTTATCGGGCGGCATACTCTTGATAAAAGCATATAACAAAAATGATTCCGTTAATATTGAAGTTCATGATTCAGGTAAAGGAATCGATCAACAGGAATTAGAGAGTATATTCGAACCTTTCTATACAACAAAAAAGCAAGACGACTCAGCCCTGGGTGGATGCGGTCTTGGTCTGACTTTTTGCAAACAGATAGTCGATGAATATCAAGGTTCTATCATGGCTGAATCTAATCGAGAAAATGGGACCGTTTTCAAAATTATCATTCCAAATCATCCCTCAGAATGTTAAAGTTGTATTTTTATAACTTTATTGGTTGAATTGAAGGTGGAGATTCTTTTAGATAATATCTGGATGCTTTTGTTGATGGTTTTGCTGTTGGGGGCTTCGGGTACATTCAGCGGATCGGAAACTGCTTTTTTCAATATTTCTCCGAGAAAAGCCAAATTACTCCAGAGCTCAAACAGAAAGATAGAGTCATTGGCAGGGAGTTTGCTTTACACGCCTAAAAAGCTTCTTATTTGCTTACTGCTCGCTAATATGCTTGTCAACGTTGCGTATTTTTCATTGGTAAGTTCTTTTCTGGTAAAAAATTCCCAGCAGTTGCCGGCAGTATCTACGGCAATTCTGGCAGGATTGTTTTTTTTCGCACTGCTGCTTTTTGGAGAGATGCTTCCTAAATCACTGGCTTTCAAGGATTCAGAAAAAATTTGTGTCATTGCCGCCCTGCCATGCTATATCTGCATCAAAATTTTGAATCCAATACAGTATCTGTTTACATTTTTGGTAATCGAACCGATTTTGAGACTTTCAGGCTTTTCAAAAAGACGAACAAGTGAAGTTACTGTTGACCAGCTTAAAGAACTCATTGAAACAACAAATGCAACCGATGTTAAGTCCGGATTGGAAAACCAGGTACTTACCCGAATCATCGAGATGAATGTTTTAAAGGTAAGACATATTTTAAAGCCGCGGGTGGATATTATCTTTTGTCCAATAGAAGAAACTGTAGAAAAAGCTTTAAATCTGATTTCAGAAAATAATTTGAATTATTTACCCATCTATGAAAAATACCTGGACAATATAAAAGGAATAGTCTATTTATCTGACATCTATAAAAAACCAGATAAGCAATTGTCTGAATTGATTACACCTGTTCATTTCATACCTGAACAAAAAAACGTTGAATCTACTTTTCTATTTCTTCAAAAAAATAACATTGATGTAGCTTTTGCGGTTGATGAATATGGCGGGATTGTAGGCAGCGTTGAGATTGAAAATATATCAGATTTGCTGTTTTCCAATTTGCACCGGGAAATTTCTACGTCCATTGAAAAAATTGGCGGTTCTCAATACCGATTATCAGGCGATCTTCCGCTTCAGGAATGGGCCCAGGCATTTGGAATTTCTCCTCAGCAGACCAGGTTCACAACAATTTCGGGTCTGATATTAGCTTTGTTGGACAAAGCACCTCATACAGGCGATTCAGTGAATATAAGGAATCTGAGATTAACCGTTGAACAAGTAAAGGACCATCGAATTCAAAGTGTTATTCTAAACCTTGGAGAAAAGAAATGACGCTTGAATTAATATTTTACCTGTTAATTATAATAGTCGCTATTTTGCTTTCTGCTTTTTTTTCCGGCACAGAAACAGGCTTATATACAGTTTCACATATCCAGTTGAAATTAAAAAGTAAATCTGCAGTAAAAAAGTATGCCGTTCTGAAAGACCTTATGGAAGACCGTCATAGCATAGTATTTACGATACTGTGTGGAAATAACATTTCGAATTTTATGGCAACGAGTTTTTTGACAGGTTTTTTCATAACGTACTTTGGCCCGCGTAATGCCGAATTTTTGACAATGGCGGTTATGACACCTTTATTGTTCATCTTCGGTGAAGTTTTGCCAAAGAATATTTTCTATAACAATGCGGATATTATTATGCCGTTGTTCTCGAGGATTTTATGGTTATTCAATAAAATTTTTACTTACTGCGGAGTAGTTCCTTTTTTAAGTTACCTGGCGAAAAAAATAGAGAAAATTACAGGTATTGCAAGAACAACCGACAATTTAATAAACACAACACAGAAACATCAGGTAATGGAATTGATCATGCAGACACACGAAGAAGGCATCCTGGGCCATGTCCAGGCTGGCCTGATCGAAAGGTTTACATCAATTTCCAATCAGAACTGCTTGTTCATTGCCAATCCTGTATCGAAAATGCATTCTGTAAACGTTGAAGTTCGCAAGGAAAGTTTAGTTGAAAAAGCTGTAAATATTCCTGATCGTTACTGGCTTGTGTATAAAGAATTCAAAAATAACATAATCGGTTTTATTGACCGGCAAGAGGTTCTGAAAAACAAAGGACCACAATCAACGAAAGACTTGTTAAAACCGATTGTTGAACTTCCCTCTGAAACGTTATTGATAAATGCAATTAATATGATTTACGAAAACAAAATCGTGTTATTAACAAGTCACAAAAGACCTGTCGGGATTATTACAATGGATGATATTCTGGCAGAAATGTCAACAAATCTGATTTGATCAATTATCATATTGATCGATCAAACTTTTCAAAATTTCATTCATTACATTTCTTGATTTTCCATTGCTGTTGTTGGTTATAATCGAAAAGAGAAGGTCGCCTTGTTTAGTTTTACAAACTCCGCTATAGGATCTGACCCCATTGATATAGCCGGTTTTTAAAAACAGTTTACCCTGGTATTGCGGCTCCTGGAACCATCTCGAAGCGGTTCCATCTACTCCGCCTACAGAAAGTGAATCAAAAATTATATCCCATTTTTCCGGATTATTATACATATCCTTTAAAACATTGACCAGTGCCTTGGGAGAAAGCCTGTTATTTCTGCTCAAACCGCTTCCATCGTCTATTTCGAACTGAGAATCGCTGATCCCAATACCATTTAGATATCTGGCAACCTGCTTCGCTCCGGATTGCCATGAACCATTAAGACCAAATCGGTCGCATCCAATTTTTTTCAGCAAAGCTTCTGAAGCCAAACCAAGGCTGTCACGATTGGACCTTTCGATAACATCTGTAACAGGTGTCTTATATGTCTCAATTAACTCAAAATCACAATCGGAAGGCAGCGGACCTTCAACTATCCTGCCATTCAATCCTATACCTTGAGAAATCAGGTTTTCAGCCAAAAAGTAAGCAAAAAAAGCAGCAGGCCGTTCTATCGCTAAAGTAAATCTTGCCCCCCTGTTTACATTTCCTTTTAAATAAAGCCTGTTTTCCTGCGGCGTTCTGTAGGCACCAACCGCGGAATTGCCTTTGCTGATAGGCCTTGTTTGGTTGACAACCTCCAGAAATCCGGTTTGAGGTTCGAGAGAATAAACGATGTTTCCACGATTGTTTGTTACTATGAAATCTACGCAATTGTTGTTGAAATTCAAGCCGCTTATTTCACACGCATACCATTTATTTAACTGATCGATTGGCCATGAACTGTGAACCCGATTATCATCGAAAACTGTAGTATCAGCAATTATGCCCTCCAATTTTACAATTTTCATACTCTTCAATTTTTGAGAAATATCATCGATCGGCCAGAATCTTGAACGAGAATATTTTGCATTGACTTTTTCATCTCCGAGCAATGGATCTCCCCCGGCTATTATTGCAAGCTTTTTACCGCATAACCCAACTTTAGTTTCAAATTCAAAATCAGTTCCAAGATAATTCAGTGCAGCCGCAGTTGTGACAAGTTTCATATTAGAAGCAGGTATCATGGGCGAGGTGTGATTTCTGCTGTAAATTTTTCTACCGCTTTGGGCTTGAACAATATAAATTCCATACTGCACATTTTTTTGATCGGGCTTATTTACCAGTCCTGAAATTTTGGCTTCTATGCCGGCAAATGTGCAAGACGTAAAAAACGTACTCAACAGCAGCAACGAAAACAGCAGTTTTAGTTTGTAAATTTTCATGAAAAACTATTATCATATTCATCAGATATTTTCAAGAGAGTAAATTGGCCCAACTTAAATGCTTTTACATAAATCTCTGCTGAACAAGTATTTACAAATTTTTCATTTATTTTTAAATAAATACTTCCTGTTCTATTGACAAAGCCCTAACTCTGGCTATACTAGCTAATAAAGTGGTAATTTGAAACCGATTTACGATCGGCATTCATATTCAAGACATTTTGCGGCTTTTTGCCGTGGCGCACTTCCGGAGTATCGGTGGATGAATATTCCGGAAGTTTTTTTATACAGAAAAAGCGTTTGAAGGATTAGGATGGCGAAAAAAGCAGATATTCAAGCCCAGGTATGCTCAAATATATCTATTGGACCTTGTTTTTATTGTTTGACCTTAAAAGCTTTACCTGAACATTCCCAAATAATTGGAAAAGCTTTACCGGGACAGTTTGCTCAGCTTAAAATTGACAACCTATCAAACCCTGAAAACTCGAAATTCCCCCCAAAACAGTCCATTTTGAGAAAACCTTTCAGCTTTTCAGCCATTAAAAACAAAGATGGTCAGGTTTATGTTGATATTCTTTATTGTGTTCTCGGCAGCGGTACCGAAAAAATGACCACTTTACAACAAGGCGATTTCGTAAGGTTTCTTGGCCCTTTGGGTAATAATTTTACAATTAGTGATGATTTAGAAACCGCCATCCTGGTTGCAGGCGGAATGGGAGCGGCTCCTTTGCAGTTCCTGGCTCAATACCTAAATGAAAAACACCCCGAAAAACAAGTATATGCTTTTATTGGTGCCAAAGCGGTAAAAGGGTTACCCTTTTTTCATGCCCATGACCACCTCGAAAAAGGGAAAATTGTGACAGAAATTGAAGAATTTGCCAAATTCGGTGCCAAAACTTTCATCGCAACAGATGACGGAAGCGCCGGTTTCAAGGGTTTCGTAACGGAATTACTTGACCAGAAACTCCCAAGCCTTATAAAAGACAAGTCAAAAACCATGATTTACACCTGCGGCCCCGAACCAATGATGCGAGCGGTAGCTCAATATGCAAATAAAAATGATTTCAAATGCCAGGTCAGCCTGGAACGAATGATGGCTTGCGGTATCGGCCTTTGTCAAAGCTGTGCAGTTGAATGCAAAGTTCCGGGCCAAAGCGATACAATATATAAACTTTGCTGCAAAGACGGACCGATTTTTGATTCCATGGAGGTAAGCTGGTAATGGATATTTCAATCGAGTTTGCCGGAATCAAGCTTAAAAACCCTGTATTAACGGCTTCAGGAACTTGCGGTTACGCCGATGAGTTGGATGATTTCATGGACATCGAGCAATTAGGAGGATTTGTAACCAAAAGCATCACCGCCCTTCCAAGAAAAGGAAATCCTACACCCAGAATAGTAGAAACTGATTCGGGCATGCTAAATGCAATTGGGCTGGCTAATATAGGCTTAGACAGGTTTATCGACGAAAAAATACCCCTGATGCGAGGCAAAAATGTACCTTTCTTTGTAAACGTTGCCGGCTGGCAAATCGATGACTATGTCCAGGTTACCGGAAAACTATCAAAATTCGATGAAATTGCGGGTTTTGAACTGAATATCAGCTGTCCTAATGTAAAACAGGGAGGAATTACCTTCGGGACAGACCCTGATTTGATAAAACAGATTACTTCGCACGTCAAATCCGCCGCTGGAAACAAGCCTTTGATTGTAAAGCTTACTCCCGGAGTAACTGACATATCTAAGACCGCAGAAGCAGCCCTAAAAGGCGGTGCCGACGCACTTAGCCTGATAAATACCTTTACAGCAATGGTCATTGACATCGAACAAAGAAGACCGGTACTGGCAAATCGCACAGGCGGTTTGAGCGGCCCGGCGATCAAACCCATAGCTCTTTACCTGGTAAATAAGGTATATAATGAAGTAACAAAGTCCACAGATATTCCTATCCTGGGTCTGGGCGGGATAAGAAATGCCGGCGATGCAATTGAGTTCTTAATTGCAGGTGCAACTGCCGTTTCGGTGGGAACTGCTACTTTTGCCCAGCCGGATTGCTGTTTACAAATAATTGAGGGGATCAAAAAGTACTGCAGCCAAAAAGCAATAAATAATATCAAAGATTTAATTGGCTCTCTCAAAAACGTTTGATACAATTAAATAGTCGATGAGAGACTAAATATGAACAGTAGTTTGAAATTATTATACGATTTTTTTCCAGCGGCGGTTTTCACCGGCAGAGCTCTTGTATTTATTAGCGAACACTGGCGGGTAGAACTTACCGAACATAAAAATTCCGATTATACAAAAACTCTACAAACACCGGTTTTTATACGCGTAAAAATTTTCAAAAAAGCCTTGAATGGTGAATTTATCCCGGGCCATTATGAAGATTTTTACCTGGATAGACTTTCTGAAACGGCGGAACAGATAGAAAAGTACGTCCAGTCGGCAGTCGGCAGCAATATTCGCGAGGAGGCGTGAAATTACGAACCAGCTGGATATAGTGCAACAGGGTAGCTCGATTTGCTTGAAAGTTAAGATTGTTCCAAATAGCAGCAGGAATAAAATCGAAGGTCTCCTTGATGACATGCTAAAGATAAAAATTGCCGCTGTTCCCGAAAAAGGAAAGGCAAACAGTGCCTTGAAGAAATTCTTAGCTGAAAAATTAAGTTTGAAAACTGGACAGATAACAATAGTTACCGGAATTTCCAGTCCCGTAAAAAAAGTAAAAATTAATGATATAGAAATCAATGATTTCATAGAAAAAATACAATAGGTGAAATATGGGGAAACTTCTATTGAATGTGATGATCTTGACGGTCTTCCTTGTCGGCTTGACCTCTGCGAGTCTCGATTACAGCAAATCCGGGCAGTACATTACATCGATCAATAAAATTCTCAAACTTGATGACAGCCAAATTGATCTCGCCACCGCCCTTCTGTTGGCATCTCGAGAATGGAATAGTTATACAAATCATCGCAAGTACATATTCGAAATCGATAGAATGGCAGATGAGATTTATAAAAACTCTATTAAAAAATCGGGCCAGACAGACCCGATTAACCTTGTCAAAGAAATCAATAGATATCTTTATGAACAAAAAGGCTACACCGCGGTAAAAGACGCAAATAATCCTGACGACCTTTTCCTGCATTCTGTAATAGAAAATCGGCAGGGCTACTGTCTGTCTCTATCTGCTCTATATCTTTCTATAGGGGAAAGGCTGGAACTTCCTTTGTATGGCGTTGTCGTTCCTGGTCATTTTTTTGTACGGTATGATGACGGCGTAAACCGTTTCAATATCGAAACCACATCAAGTGGAAATTTAGCTACAGACCAGCATTATATTGAAAAATTCAAAGTCCCTTCCAATGGTCATGATCACCTTTATATGCAAAACCTGACAAAGAAACAGACAATTGGATGCTTTTACAATAATTTAGGAAACTGTTATCAAAATATAGGACAGACAGATAAGGCTTTGGAGATTTTCGAAACTGCAATTGAGCTTGCCCCTACTCTTACCGAATCATTGAACAATCTAGGCAGTATTTATATGCAAAAGGGCAGCTATTTTAAGGCTATGAACTGCTTTAAGAGCGCTTTACGGATAAATCCAAATGATGCAAATATCCATTTGAATATTGGAAATGTTTATCTTTGTCAGCAAAATCCTTCTCTTGCGATCATATCTCTTAAAAAAGCGGTCAGCTTCAGCCCGGAACTTTATCAGGGATATCTTTCACTGGCAAGAGCATACAGAGAAAAAGAGTTATATAACACAGCTTTAAATTTTATAGATAAAGCTATGAATTATACAGCCAGTCCCGAGCTATGGCGAGAATATGGCTTGATCTATCAGTCGATGGGACAGTTAAGTCTTGCTGAAGATTATTTTACACGAGCTTTACAGGAAAAACCCTGTTGGGCAGAAGTGTATTTTGATCTGGCGCTGCTGTATGAAAGTTCGCATGATAAAACAAAAGAGATTGAATCTTACAAATCGGCATTAGACTGCAATCCCAATCTTACACCGGCAATGCAAAACCTGGGCAATTCATACTTGAAAAACGGTGAAATCGAAAAAGGGTTGGATTTGTTTTTAACGGCTATCGAAATCGACAGAGACAACCCGGATTTATATTTTGGTGCAGGGCTGGCTTATGCTCAAAAGAAGGAATACAAACTCGCAGTAAGCTATTATAAACAGTCTTTAAGATTGCAACGAAATAACAAGTCCGCTTGTTACAATTTAGCTGTCTGCTGCTATAATTTGAAAGAGTACGAGCTGGCACGGGAATATGCAGTAAAAGCTCAAAACTTAGGGTTCGAGCTTCCAGAAGGTTTTTTAAAAGAGCTCGACAGGCTTATTGACTAATTCAGCTTGTACAAAAAGCCTCTGATTTTGGCATCATCATCAAAATTTTCTACAGAAACGTGATATAACTTGCAGGGCTGATTTACCTGAGCCATTGAATTTTGAATATCAGCAGTTCCCAAATTCCCAAGAATTATACCTGCTATATATATAACCGCCTCGTCTGCCTGTTGATGTTTTAGAAATTCGTTGAAAACTCTTACCCCGCCTTCTACCAGGATTTTTTGAAAATTCCTTCTTCCAAGTTCATCCAGCACAGCTTCGATAAAGCAGCTTTGTTCGAATTCAGGAACAGTTAAAACTTCAGCACCTTTATTTCTTATTCTTTCTACTTTTTCCCGATTTTCATCTTCGGCTCTTTTCCTGCAAACTATCATTGTATCGGCTTTTGTATTTAACACCTTACTGCTCAAAGGTATTCTCAAGTTATTATCAAGAACTATGCGCAAAGGCGTTTTCCCTTTGGCAGGACGAGGAGTCAGCATTGGATTGTCGGCAATAACAGTGCCTACACCTACCATAATCGCCTGGCAGGCTCTCCTGATTGCGTGCACATCCTGACGTGATTTCTCGTTTGATATCCATCTATTTTCCTCCTGGTTGACCCAAGCCAGTTTACCATCAATTGACTGGGCCCACTTCAAAATAACCCACGGCCTTTTTGTTTTAGCATGTTTTAAAAAGCCGGCATTTAGAATTTTTGCCTCTACCTCACATAAGCCAACTTCAACCTCAATACCCGCATCTCTGAGCTTGTGCACTCCGAACCCGCTGGAATGTTCGCTTGTGTCAAGTGTGGCCACAAATACTTTTTTTATGCCTGCATTTATAATAGCCTCTGTACATGGTCCGGTTTTCCCCTGATGACAGCATGGTTCGAGAGTAACATACATGGTGGCACCTGCAGGTTTTACGCCTATGTTTTTGCAATCTTCCAAAGCGTTAATTTCGGCATGGGCCTGTCCAAACTTTTTATGATGACCTTTGCCGATTATCTGGTTGGCTTTTGTAATAACACACCCCACCGGAGGATTCGGTTCTACCTTGCCGATGCCTTTAGCGGCACTCTTCAAAGCCATACGCATATACTTAATATCATCAGAAGAAAAATTTGCATCCATACTAACTAATCTCCAAGCATTTTTATAAACTCAGATTCGTTTATAACTTTTATCCCCAGTTGATTCGCTTTTTCCAATTTACTGCCCGCGTTTTCACCTGCCACAAGCATATCTGTATTGCTCGTAACGCTTGAAGCAGCTTTGCCCCCGTTTTCTTTTATAACCTCTTTGATCTGATCACGTTTGAAATGCTCAAGCGTCCCGGTTACTACTATACTCATTCCTTCTAAAGCACTTGACTTTTTAGTTTTGTGATGAGTCGGCTTAAGACCGCATTCGAGCAATTCTTCAATAACCCCGATATTTCTTTCATCATGGAAATAATCATAAATACTTTTCGCCATAACGGGACCAACCTGGTCAATTGAGCACAGACGCTCCATACTCGCATTCATTAAACTTTCAACACTCCCAAACTCCTCAGCTAGTATTTCAGCAGATTGCCC
>CAZITB010000066.1:13322-16001 GCA_964542055.1 uncultured Candidatus Kuenenia sp. | reverse complement strand
ATGACAGCCAGAAGTATGACTTGATAACGTTTGCCGGAATAAATCCTTATACAGCCGGACGCATGTACAAAGGCATCGGAATACTCCGGGGGGTAGAAGAAAAATTCGGCAACAACGCTGAATGGACCCAATACGAGAAAATGTACATGAAAGCAGGCTGGACCTCAAACGGAATAGAATACTACCAGATGGCACTAGATGATTACATCGGCACCAAACTTGCCCGACGTTTAGTTTCAGGACAAGAAACCAACGCCTCGTCCGAAACAGGATTAGGGGACTGGGTCGATGTCGGAGGATTGATCGCGCCGAAATCCGAAATTGATCGATTATGTGATGATATCCAAAACGGGACAATCAAAAGCATTGATCAGGCTTGTCAGCGTTTGACTGAGATATTTGACAATTACTCTCAATACGAATGGAACTGGATACATGATAAAATCCAGGGCAAGTCTAATGATGAAATCCTCGGAAATTGGAAAACAGCTTTCGAAAAATTGGGTGAGCTGACTTTAAAAGATGCAAATAAAGAATTCAGTCCGATCGCCCGAATACCATTCGGAATAGACGGCGACCATCGCCAAAGCGAACAAGATTTTGAAGCCGTCAGAGGAACTCTGGAGGAAAATTCATTCGTGAAAAAACTCCAGGAAAGAATTGAGCAAAAAAGGCAGCTCGCATCGAAACTTAATATGAGTAAAAACAGCTAAGGTAACAATGGAGTGTTCTAATGATTAAACTTGTGCTTTTCGACCTTGACGGAACGATCTACCTTGGAGGCAAATTGATCGATGGAGCTAAAGAGCTTTTCGAAAAATTGACTTCGCAGGGTGTTAACTTTGCTTTTATGACAAACAACAGTTCAATCGGACCTGCCGATTATATAAAAAAATTGAGAGACCTTGGTTTACCTGCTGCCAAGGAAAATATTCTGACAAGCTGCGAAGCTTCTAAGCTAATGCTGGACGGTTTGAAACTTGGTCCAAAAATTTACGTTCTCGGCACAAAAAGATTTATTAAGTATCTCACTTCAGTCGGATTCGAACACACTGAAAACGATCCTTCGGCGGTTCTGGTCGGTTTTGATAAAGAGCTCACGTTTGAAAAACTTACCACAGCCACACGTTTTGTTCACAAGGGCGTTCCGCTGCTGGCTTCTCATCCTGACCTGGAATGCCCCTCACCCGAGGGCCCTTTATCGGACGCCGGCATGATCCTGGCGGCAATAAAATCTTCAACCTGCGTCCGGCCTAAAGCCATCGCAGGCAAACCATATAAATGGATCGTCAAGCTGGCAGGCGAGAAATTCGGTGTGGAAAATGACGAAATCGCTATCGTGGGCGACCGCATGGCCACAGATATGAAAATGGCTCATCGATTCGGTATGAAGGGCGTTTGTGTGCTTTCAGGAGTAACCAATAAATTCAACATGAAAGAGTTTAACTTTCGTCCGGATATGGTCGTTAATTCTGTTGCGGATTTCAAAGACGATAAGCTGTTTAAAAAGCTTTTAAAGTAATTTACGCGTAAATGTTGCCTTTTGAATCTATATAAACGCTGCTTTTTGTTTCCCGCATCTTTTCAAATGCTGCCTTTAAGTCATCCTTATGAGGTATCTTGAATAGCAGTCTGCAACTAAGACACCTTATGCGTTTGTCGATGGCATCTTCGCTTAGCTCAACTGAACTTTTGCAAAATGGACATTTTGTAAATATCTTCATGACACAAATCATAATTTGCATTTTAATAACTGTCAATATGCAAAAAAAATCGTAAAAAATATCGGCAAACGTCTCATAAAAATCCTTAACGCATTTTCTTAAAGTCAATTGTCATCAACAAGACCCAAAATCAGTAAAATCGATGCTTTGATTTTGTTAATATAAACTCATGACAGTTGGACGTTTATAGGGGATGATGAAATGACTAAATGGATAAATAGTAAAGTTGTTGATTCGAGGCCTTTAGAAAACAATGTTTCGAATTTCAAATGTTCGGTAAGCTCAGGATCGCAGCCGAGTGATGATACCCCGGCAGCACAAGATCATCCGTGTCCGAGTATCTATGCTGCTTATGCAAATAACAAGGCTGCTTTTGTTGATTACTATGTATAACAAAAAAAAGGCGGCAAGTATTGAACTTGTCGCCTTTCTATAATGAAACTTCCATGTTCAAAAATCAAATACCATACCGCAGCAGCTTCCTTGCCGCCTCTCTAGCTCCATCAAGAGTATCCAAGGCGCCCGATGCCAGCAGTTTCCTTGCCTCTTTGACCAGTTCAGGATCAACATTTGCTCCTTTTTTGGCTTTTTCGATAATATTTGCGTATTTCATCTTAACCGTTGCCAGCATTGCATCATTCTTTGCAGTCTTGACCGGACTTTCCCTTTTTGAAGACTGCAGCGACCCGGCAAGGTTCTGAGCGTTTATATTATTTGTTGTATTTATATGCATAATTTTTCTACCTGTTATATTAATCTCTATTATTCTTTTCGATGTATATGAAGTAAACTTTAGAGTGAAAATATGTCCTTGGGGCCGTTTTAAAATACTATTAGGACTTAAAAATCTCTAAATAGCGGCGTTAAATTCATAAGTTAGCTTTTATCGGCTCTTTTATTTGAAGAATTTATATATTTTTTTTATTTTTTGGCTTTATTCTGGTCATCTTTCAGT
>CAZITB010000066.1:0-13312 GCA_964542055.1 uncultured Candidatus Kuenenia sp. | reverse complement strand
ACATCAATTTATATATCTTAAACTGATAACAGGACATATTACAGACATTTTAAACTAAAAGGAACGCAAATGGACCCAAAAATTTTTAAAGCCTACGATATCAGGGGGAAATACTCTTCACAGATAGACACAGACTCTGCGTGGAAAATTGGACACGCAACCGCTCAATTCCTGCGTTCATTATTGAGAGGCTATCAGCGAGGACAAGCCAACGCACAAAGCGTATGTGTCGGCCGTGACATGCGGACTCACAGCCCGGTACTTTCAGAGGCCTTGATTGCGGGCATGAACGCCAGCGGGGCAAACGTAATCGACATCGGAATGATAGATACCCCGCAGATGTATTTCGCTATTAACCATCTTGGCACTTGCGGCGGAGTTCAGGTAACCGCTTCGCATAACCCAGCGGAATACAACGGTTTCAAAATTTCCGGACTCGAAGCAAAACCCGTCGGAGCCGATACCGGTTTGAAAGATATAAAACACATTGCAACTTCACTGCTGCATACAAAAGCCGCGTCAAACGGTTCTGTCGAAAGATTTGATCTAACAGGCGAATACCAAAGACATATACTGAAATTTATGGACCCCGAAATAAAACCCTTGCGAGTGGTTATCGATGCCTCTAATGGAATGGCGGGTAAAATGGTCCCAGCTATATTTGGCGATTTGCCCATTGAAATAATGGCTCTGAATTTTACTCACGACGGCAAATTTAAACATGAGCCAAATCCTCTCGTTGAAGAAAATCTGGCAGAACTCAAAGATACGGTCATCGGGCAGAAAGCCGATTTCGGAGTATGTTTCGATGGCGACGCTGACCGGCTCATGATGATTGATGAAAAAGGTAAAACCATCAGCTGCGATATAATGACCGCACTTATGGTCCCGTACTTCCTTGAAAAGCAGCCCGGCTCTGCAATAGTTTATGACCTTAGAAGCAGTTGGATACTCCGTGAACAAATCCTCACTAACGGCGGTGTGCCTCGCAGAGAAAGAGTCGGCCATTCTAACATGAAAAAAACGTTACGAGACACCCACGCGATATTCGGCGGCGAACTTAGCGGACATTTCTACTACAGGGATAATTACTACGCCGACAGCGGTTTGATTACCTTGGTTCACATGCTCAACATTATTTCGAGATCAGGCCAGCCGCTAAGCCAAATGGTCCAGCCCTTGAGAAAGTATGCATCGAGCGGGGAGATAAACTTCGAGGTCGAAGAAAAAGATGCTATGATGAAAGAACTTTCAAGGATTTATGCCGAAGGAGAAATTGACGACCTTGACGGCGTTTCCGTCCAATTTAAGGATTGGTGGTTCAATGTGCGTCCCAGCAATACTGAACCTCTGCTCAGGCTGAATATAGAAGCAAAAGACCAGGAAACTCTTAATAAGCATCTAAATGAAATAATGGACGTTCTGGGTGAGCCTGTCGATCACTAATAAGATGTTACAAATTTCAATCCCTGCAATTTGTGGGGATTTTTTTTGCGCAAATTGGCAAAATTACTTCCGAATCAGCTTTTTTTCATAAAAACACCATCCTCTCATAAAACTCGTTAAGAGCCCCCTGATAAATGACGAAATCCATATTAGGATTGAATTACAACAGCAGGATGCTACTTGAAACTAGAAATTCGGAGTTAATTTTGCAACCAGCAAGAAGAAATAGAATAAAAAAGTTAATAAACGAGCTTAACCGCCAGCGCAAAACTCAAGATAAAAAAATTGATCTTCTTTGTAACGATTTGATTTCGACACAGAAAAAAATCGTCCAGCAGCTTCAGGAATTCAATTTTACAATCGATTTTTGCCATGCAATCGCAGGCCAGATCGAACTTCCAAAATTGCTTTCTCAGGCCCAATCCATGTTCAATTCTTACTACCCCGATTGCGGCTTGGGTGTTTACCTGCTCAAGTCAAACGCTTTCGAATTTCACCTTACAACAGAAGACCAAAACCGTGATTTCGATATAAGCAGAATTGAATCGTGCTTTGACGATGCGCTAGTTACAAAAATTTGCCAATCGAATGCCGTCTGCTCAACCGACGATATGTTCGCTATGAGCTTTAATTCGGATTTATCAATCCTCAATAAACTAAACCTCTGTACAATTCCCCTTAGCGGCTTTGCCCCAGCGGTAGGTTTTATCCTGATATGGCAAAAAGCTGATCAGGAAATAACAGCTTCTCATGTCCACAATCTTCGTTCGATCGCTCCTGTGTTTGCAAGAGCCATCCGCGGCTGCATGTCGCTGCCACAGGCAAACGAAGTTTTCAAGACCTAATCGATTGACCTTCGTATCCATTGCTGTATAATCGAAACTTTAAATCAAGAAAGTCAGATGGATACAGCAATTTTTGAACAAATAGAACAAGATTTTACTGCTTACGCCCAAAGTTTTTTTACGGATGACGATTTTATCAACTCCAATCTTCATCTTAAACTTTGCCATTCCTACAAAGTCTGCCAGGAATCTACTTTCATCGCCCAAGAACTGAATTTACCCAGCGATCAATTAATTCTTGCTCGATTGATAGGACTTCTTCACGACATTGGCCGTTTCCCTCAGTTCAAGAAATATAAAACCTATAAAGACATCGACAGCATCAACCACGGGCTGCTCGGAGTACAAGAACTCCAGCGAACCGCCATGCTTAGCGATATCCCCGAAGATTACCAAAATGTCATTATCGAAGCCATCAAATTTCATGGCGCAAAGGATATCCCCGCATCTTTCGACGGATCATTGCTGCTTCAAACCCAGCTCATCCGCGATGCCGACAAACTCGATATATTCCGCATTGTCATGGGTGCCTATAAGCTGTACCAGGAAAACCCGGAAAAATACCCATACGAAGTAGAATATCCTGAAAACGGCAAATATTCACCGGAGATTCTTGAAGCTGTAATGCAAGCTAAAACTATAGATTACAAGGATATAAAAACCATGAACGATGCCCGTCTTCTTCAGCTGGCGTGGATATTCGATATCAATTTCAATCCGGCCTTGCAAAGAATCCGCGAAAAAGGATACGTCCAGACTTTACTGGACTATCTTCCTGATGACGCCGAAATCGAAAAACTTTCAAATTTCATTCAAGTATATATCGATAAAAGGTTAAACCCCTGATTCCTAGTGTTTTGCTTGACAAATTTCGATTAAATTTATAACATGTGCAAAATAAAATCCTAAAATGTGAAAGGAACGAATATGGCTCAAGTTGTGCTCCAGACAAATATCATGAATATTCCGGCAAAACACGGTAAAGTCAGAGATATCTATGACTTAGACGATAAACTTATAATTGCAGCCACCGACAGAATTTCCGCTTTTGACGTAATTATGAAAAATGGTATCCCAAGCAAAGGTATCGTACTGACCCAGATTTCAAAATTCTGGTTCGACTTTTTCAAAGACTCGATCGAAAACCACCTCATAACTGATGATTTTAAAGATTTCCCGGCTCCCTTTAATAATTGCGGCTCGCAGCTCGAAGGCAGAGCCATGCTCGTAAAAAAGACCAAACCTCTCAAAATTGAGGCAATCGTCCGCGGATATATCACAGGATCGGGCTGGAAGGAATACCAGAAAAACCAGACGGTTTGCGGTATAAAGCTCCCTGAGGGCTTAGAGCAATGCCAGCAGCTTCCTGAACCGATTTTCACTCCTACCACTAAAGCCGAACTTGGCGAACATGACGAAAACGTCAGTTTTGAAGAAGCTTGCGAAATAGTCGGCACCGAAAACGCCGAATATGTCAGAGATAAAAGTATCGAGATTTTCAAAAAGGCAAGCGAATATGCCAAGTCAAAAGGCATCATACTTGCCGATACAAAATTTGAGTGGGGAGTTATCGATGATAAGCTGATCTTGATCGATGAAATGCTGACCCCCGACAGTTCGAGATTCTGGCCTGCTGACCAGTATGAGCCCGGCCGTGATCAGGAAAGCTTCGATAAACAGTTCGTTCGTAACTATCTGGAAGAAATCAAATTCGACAAATCCGGCGAAGGTGTCGAACTTCCAGATGATATTGTTAAAAAGACCAGCAAAAAGTACATCGAAGCCTACGAAAAACTTTCCGGAAAAAAGTTCAACTACTGACAATAGCCTAACAAATTTAAAATAAAATTCTATAAACTTAAAAAGCCTCTGGTAATTTTACCGGGGGCTTATATATTTAGATTCTATGGATTATCAGTCGAAAAAAAATCAGTGGTTTCAATTGCTCGCATTGTCGCTGGCACATATCGCGATCGATTTTTTCGCAGGCGGACTTCATGTTATCATGCCGGCCTTTCAGGAATCGTTCGGTTTCTCAATCGCAATCGGAATCGCATTGCTTTCAATATTCAACCTCACCTGCAATTTTATACAGGTAAGCATCGGTCATACCCGAAGCCATCAATCAAAACCATTTTTTCTTCCTATAGGACTAATTTTTGTAGCGGCCATCAGTCTGGTCGTCTTTTTGCCGAAACAGTCCAATTCGTGGTTGTACATGATCCCTCTGATCGTTATCTCCGCCGCCGGTGTAGCAGTAACTCACCCTGAATCTCTTCGAGCGATACACCGTTTCGACAAGATCAGGCCATCGGTCGTCTCAGCCATTTACATGAACTGCGGGTTTATAGGATTTGCGCTCGGCGGGTATATTTCATCACTGCTGATTTCGATTTTCGGCCTTAAAGGATTGCTGCTTCTGCTTGTCCTTCCGGTAATCGGTTTAATTTCTGTATTTGCAGCGAAAATAAAACTTCCGGTCGAAACCGAAATGGAATCTCTCAGCTCCGCTCACAATATAACTTCGTATCCTTTCCCGCTGGTGATGATGATGGCGGTTCCATTTACCATCGCAACCGTAATTCTAAGCGCTTTCCTTCCCCAGCACATCGCCAAGTTAGACCTTGAACTGACCTACGGCGGAATTGTTATTATGACCTTTATCGCAGGTTCAGCGCTGGGAACTTTTTTCTGGGCCTCCATAGCTCACAAAATCGGCGAACTGAAAGTGATAATCATCTCACTTATTCTCGGCGTTCCCTTTATCTACATCTATCTTTTAAATATTGAAAATAAGCTGGCACTGATTTGGCTGCTGGCAGGGGGTTTTTGTTCCGGTGCCGCTTTTTCGCTGATTGTTACCCTGGGAAGATTTGCCAAAGGTTTAAACCTCGGCTCCCGTATGGGATTTGTTGTCGGCGGTTCATGGGGAATTGCGAGCGCATTTCTTTTGATTCTCGGCCCGGCAGCAAAGCGTTTCGGTACCGCCCCGATTCTTTATACCGCCCCGATGTTCTACTTATTTTCTGCGGTGATCGGCATTAATCTGTTTCAAATTCATAAAAGGATCACTAAATGATTAACTTCGATTCACATGTTCATACTGAATACTGCGGCCACGCGCCGGGGATGTCTTTACAGGCCATTGCCCAAAAAGCGGACCAGCTTAAACTCGATAACCTTCTTATAGCAGAACATATTTTCAGCACAAAAGAAACTCAACTTTATGAAACTCTTAAATCAGATTTAGCTAAGATAAATTGCAATTGCAATATACTCCTTGGCTTCGAAGTTGACGTTGACCCAATGAAATTCGACGGGTCTTTTGTTACAGCCAATGATACTCTAAGCAAGGCCCAGCTGATTATGGGTGCTGTTCATTATGTGCCCGGCGTGGGAAATTATCCTCACAGTCCCCAGGAAAACCCGTTATCGCCCGAACAGCTTCTAACCGACTGGAGATCATCTCTTTTGGGAATGCTGCAAAATCCCATAGTGGACATACTAGCTCATCCCGGCAGGCTGCCGGCGGCATCTCTAGATTTGGATATCTTCTTCGATGATGTCATTGTCGTTCTTGAAGAAGCCGCCGAAATCTCAGCTGAAAATAATATCGCGTGGGAAATAAACAATCTAACCTGTGCACGCCTGAAAAAATCTGTTTTGTCCAGATGGCACCATACTATCCAGGCAGCGATCAATGCCGGGGTGAAAATAACTTACGGTTCGGACTCACATGCCCCAGACGATATAAACACTCAGGGATATGTTCAGCAGATGCTGCCTAATCTTGAGAATTTCAAAGGCTTTATATCTCCGGCTGACATACTAAGGGATAAAAATGAGCGATAGGAATATAGTTTTAATTGGTATGCCCGCTGCCGGAAAAAGCACGATCGGGATTCTCTTGGCCAAAGCCATGAATAAAGATTTTGTCGATACCGATGTTTTTATCCAGCAAGCCGAAAATACAGATTTACAAACTCTGGTCGATAGCAGGGGGCTTGAGGATTTTTGTAAACTTGAAAGTGATTACGTTTCAAAACTCAATTGCAAAAATACTGTTATCGCGACCGGCGGTTCGGTTCCTTACAGCCAGCAAGCCATGGGGCACTTGAGAAAAGACGCGATAGTTGTTTATCTGTATATCACATTGGAAAAAATCAAACAGCGGCTTACGAATTTTTCAACCCGCGGGATAGTTATCGATAAATCCGAATCGATAGACCAGCTTTATCAGAACCGCGCACCGATATATCAAAAGTACGCTGATATTACCCTAGATACGACAAATCTAAATCATGAACAGACCATCGACGAACTTATATATCGCTTGGCGGATTAACTTCACTTTAGGCGTTCTGACCATGGCATTTTTTATACTTTTTGCCCGAGCCGCATGGGCACGGTTCATTTCGACCGACCTTCGGCTGTTCCAGAACTATCTGCTTGGTCCTCTGCTCACCTTGTGGTTGTGGTGCCGTTGCCGCCGCTCTTTGCTTTTCTGCCATTGAGAACTGGTTAACCTCGTCATGCTTGGCATTGGAAATATTCCAGACTGACCGAGCCTGTTCGCCGGGCACAAGACGCACTTTGAAGATGATATCCGTAACCCTGTCTTCCATCGAAGATATCATCTCGTTGAACATCTTGAAACCTTCCTGCCGATATTCGATCTTAGGGTCCTTCTCTGCAAAAGCCCGCAGGAAAATAGACTCCTTCAAATGATCCATCGCATAAAGATGGTCTTTCCATGTCGAATCGTAAACCTGAATCAGGATATATCGCTCGAGGTCGGTCAGTTCCGTGCGAAGCAGCTTTCTGCCCGCTGCCATGATATTTTCCCTGGTGGCTTGTTCCTCGTTTATCTCGGCATCGAAGCGTTTACTGGCCCACTCTGCCAACTCGCCCCCGCTAAGCTGTGACATATTCTCGTCAACTTCCTTTTCAAGCTCTCCGTCATTATAAGCTTTTGAGAGTTCCAAAAGACGATTATGCATATCCTTCGGCTTGGTATTGCGAATCTCATCTACACTGATTTCCGTATTGAACCTGTCCTTGACCCAACCAGCTAATGCCTCAAACGCATACACGTTCTGCTGCTCCGAACCGAATGCCATATTCATCGCAAACTCAACCGGGTACTCGACCTCACGTTTCTTGCGAAGTTTCTCCACTTCTTCAAGCAGATACTTTTTAACTTCCTTCGCGTCAGTTTCCTTGATCTGTTCAATATCGAGCTTAATTCCAAATTTACCATTGGCCCAGTCCGCCAGCGTATTCGCGGCGAAATCATCTTTCAAAAATTCCACCAGGTCAGAACAATCCTTGTTATTTACCTGCTTACTCGCCGCCTCGATTATCATCTCTTCAATCTCATCAGGCGTCATGTTCCGAACCTTAGAAGCGGAAACATCTGCCGAAAATGAAGACATCGCCCACTTGCAAAGTCCGTTAATATCCCACGTCGAAACATCATCATAATCCTGAAGATACTCACCCATCGAAAGCGATATTGTCGAAGATACATTGCGAATAGCTCGCTCTTTAATTATCGCCTCGATTTCGTCAACTTTGAGATCATCGACATCTCGTCTGGAAAGTTCTACGTCAAAATTCTTCCTGGCCCATTCGATCATGCAGTTTGTCGCATAATCTGGCCCCATTATATTCTTACAGGCGTCATCGACACTCGCTGATACCATCTCATCAACTATCTCGTCAAGTTTTTCGCCTTCGAGTATAGACTTCCTGCGGCCGTAAAAGTATTTACGCTGAAAATCCATCACTTCATCATAATCAAGCAGCGACTTTCGAGCCTCAAAATTACGGTTCTCAACTTTTTTCTGTGCCCGCTCAATACCCTTACTTATAGAACGGTTATATATCGGTTCATTCTCTTCCCAGCCGACCTTGGTCAATGCCTTAATGGTCCAATCCGGCATGAAAATCTTGAGCAGATCATCATCAAAACTCAAAAAGAACACACTCGAACCATTATCGCCTTGCCTGCCCGCTCGACCGCGAAGCTGATTATCGATTCGCCTGGATTCATGCCGCTCAGTACCGACCACGTGAAGCCCGCCAAGGGCCGCTACTTCCGATGTTATCTTGATATCCGTTCCGCGACCTGCCATGTTTGTCGCGATAGTTACGTTACCGCACTTTTTGCCTGCACGGTTGACATGCTGCTCACCAGCTTTTTGCACGATCGTTGCCTCACGAGAATGCTGCTTAGCATTCAAAACCTCATGATCGACACCGTACTTTTTCGAAAGTGCCATCGAAAGGGCCTCTGACTTTTCAACGCTGATCGTTCCAACCAGTACCGGCTGACCCGCCCCGGATTTTTCGGCAATATCTTCCACGATCGCATTGAACTTCTCGCGAATCGTTTTGTAAATATTGTCCTCCTGGTCATCACGTACGCACGGTTTATTCGTCGGTATTACAACCACATCAAGCTTATATATCTGCATAAACTCATCCGCTTCTGTCGCCGCCGTACCGGTCATACCCGCCTTATCGCCGTAAAGCTTGAAAAAATTCTGCAGCGTTATCGTCGCAAGCGTCTGAGTCTCCTCTTTTATCTGAACATTTTCCTTCGCCTCGACCGCTTGGTGCAGACCATCGGACCACTGCCTGCCCTCCATCAATCGACCGGTAAACTCATCAACGATAACAACCTTGTTATCCATCACAACATAATCTTTCTCACGCACAAAACAAACATGCGCCCTAAGCGACTGCTCGATCAAATGCGGCCACTGCGAATTCGAACCGGTATAAAAAGAACCGACCCCCGCAATTTCCTGTGCCGCGATTTCTCCAGCTTCGGTCAGCCGAACCGCTTTCCGGTCTATCTCAATATTATAATACTCCGTCGCCGATTCCAGCTCGCGCTCTGCCTTTTCCTTTTGGTCGGTCGCTCTATCTATTGCCGCCTGCGCAGTTTCAACTCTGCTACTGTTTTTGGCCTGCTTCGCCTCCGCAAGCTCACCTTTGGCATTTGCAATTTCCCGCTCAGCCGTGTCCAGCCTGTGTCTGATCCGATCATACGGACCCTGTAAAGATATCAACTGCCGAACAACCGCATCAGATTTCTTATATTTTGTAACATCATCAAACGCCGGGCCGGAAATAATCAGCGGCGTCCTGGCCTCATCGATCAGAATTGAATCCACCTCATCGATCAGAGCATATTCCAGCGGCCCCTGAACCATCTGTTTGATCGAGGTCTTCATATTATCACGCAGATAATCGAACCCGAATTCGTTATTGGTTCCGTAAGTTATATCGCACTCATACTGCTCCCGGCGAACCTGCCCGGAAGTGTCCTGCTCAGACTGAATCGCACCAACCTTCATCCCCAACGCGCCAAACGCCGGAGCCATCCACTGGGCATCACGCTTGGCAAGATAATCGTTAACCGTAACAACATGCACCTTTCTTCCGGTCAAATGCACCAGGTACGCTGCAAGAGTCGCCACTAGCGTCTTACCCTCACCGGTTGCCATCTCCGCGATCCTGCCCTCATACAAAACATTACCGCCGACAACCTGCACATCAAAATGCCTGAATCGAAACGGCGGCCGAGACTCCGGATAAAGCCCCCGTATCTCATGGTTATACTCAACCGGCACATCCAGCTCATGCAGTTTCGCACCTTCGCCAAGCCTCTTGAGCAGATCATCATATATCTTGCGACCATTCTGCGATAATTTACCCGCATCAAAAGCATACTCATCCACCAGCGTATTTCTGATCCCCAGATGCCTGTCAGCCGCCTCCCGCATAACGGCAAAAGCTTCCGGCAAAATCTCTTCAGGGTCACGCCCCGAAGATATCGCATCCTTAAACTCCGCCGTCTTGGCTTTCAACTCACTATCACTAAGCCCACTTACATTGCTCTCAAACTCGCCCGCCCTAAGAGCGGTCTGCATATATTTTCTAACTATTCGCTCGTTGCGAGAGCCGAAAATCTTCACCAGGGATTGGCTTATTGAATTTAGCACAATTTTTCCTCAATCTAATATTTTAACAGCCGACATCTCCGTCCAACCGTAAACTATTCTTTAACACGCGTAACATACTCACCGCTGCGGGTATCAACCCTTATCATCTCGCCGGTCTTCACAAAAGATGGAACCTGAATAACTAATCCCGTCTCAAGCGTCGCGTCCTTGTACTGGTTTGTCGCGGTCGCACCTTTGATATCCGGCGGGGTATCGGTAACTTCCAGATCAACCGTGTTAGGAAGTTCCACAACTACAGGCCTGTTCTCGAACATACTCACCTGCAGCTGCTCATTTGGCTTTAGATACTTTGTACCGTCTCCGAAGGCATCATCATCAAGCGTGATCTGATCATAATTTTCCAAATCCATCAGTACATGCTCATTAGGACCCGCCGTATAAAGATACTCATATTTACGCTTATCCAAAAAAGCCTGCTCAATGGTCTCTTCCGCACGCAACCTGGCATTCTGGATCGAACCGTCATCTAGGCTCTTTAACTTCGTCTGGTAAACCGCTCCGCCTTTACCGAGTTTTACATGCTGATACTCCACGATAGCATAAAGCTTACCATCGATTATCACCGTCTGACCCCGTTTCATTTCTGATGCTTTCATATTTACTCCAAAAACTTTCTTTTTATCATTTTATCTACACCCTTTGAACCGTTCTGGTTCGCCAGGCCACAAATTTACCGCTTTTAATCAGCCCCAAACCGTTAAAATTTCGTTAACAGGCTGATTTGCTTACACTTACGAAAAATTCAATAATCGGACATTATCACACACAACACCCCACTTGTCAAGCCAATACTATCCTCAAAGCTAGTATAGTGCAGCACCTGCCATCAGTGAAATAAATTTTAAATTATGAAAATAATCGTTGTAATCACGAACTTTTATGCTATGTTGACGCATTATATCTGAGCCGTATTTGTCACTACCTGCCTTTTTAGCCAGGAAGCAGTTTTCTGCGATTCAGAATGTGAACCGCCTAAGAAACACCTGCCTTAATCAGGACGGCCGATAAATCGGGGGTTAAATTAAATCAGCGGATATTTCCGCAAACAAATTTTAGGAACATTACATGCCATTTAAGACAATGGGTCTTTCTGACCCGCTACTACAGGGAATCCTCGCAACCGGTTACAAAGCACCGACAGAAATTCAATCCCAGGCCATCCCTGCCATACTCCAGGGCAAAGATATTATAGGCTGTGCACAGACAGGTACCGGCAAAACCGCCGCATTTGTCCTGCCGATACTTGACCGCTTTGAGACATCTCCCCAAAAAACACAACAAAAAAAACCACGTGTGCTGGTTTTAACTCCAACCCGAGAATTGGCTGTACAGGTGGAAAAAGCCGTACGTGGTTATGGTAGGTGTATGAAACTTAAGACTATCGCTATTTACGGCGGTACTGCCGTTGGCCCACAGACAAAGTTTTTAAACAGAGGAGTTGATATCGTTGTCGCGACCCCCGGCAGACTCATAGACCACATCCAAAGGGGCAATATCAATCTTTCAAATGTCGAAATGCTGGTCCTTGATGAAGCCGACCACATGCTCGATATGGGTTTCATCGATCCAATCCGCAAAATTGTAAAAGAGATCCCGGGCAAGAGACAAACACTTTTGTTTTCGGCAACCATGCCCGCTGCAGTCAAAAAGCTTACCGAGAGCATTCAGAACTCACCGGTAACAATCCAGATCGGCCGCCAGCACAACCCCATAGAAACCATCACTCAGCATATCTATCCTGTAGATCAATCTGAGAAGATGGCAATGCTGCTCCATCTCATTGAGTCCGAACAGATGCGGAGCATACTGGTTTTTTCCAGGACAAAACACGGTGCCGACAAGATATGCCGCAAGCTAAATCAAAATTCAATTGAATCTGTTGCTATCCATTCAAACCGAACCCAGAGCCAGCGTCTGCGTGCATTAGATGGTTTTAAAAGCGGCAAATACCAGGTGATGGTCGCTACTGATATCGCTGCTCGCGGAATAAACGTTGAAGACATTTCACATGTTATCAATTACGATGTACCCGCCTATGCCGAAGATTATATCCATCGCATCGGACGTACCGGCCGGGCACAAGCCACCGGCGATGCCATTACTTTCGTCTCTAGCGATGAAGTAAAGAACCTTCGTAAGATCGAAAAGTTTATCGAGCGAAAGTTCGAGTTCAAAATGGTTGACAGCTTCGCATACACAAAAAAAGTTCGCATAGATGATAACGCCAACGGCAAAAAAACCAGCCAGCCAAAAAACTCTTCCAGGCGTTCCAGTTTCAATGCAAAAGATAACTATCGTCAAAGCCAATCGAAAACAAAATCTAAATCCAAAAGATGGTCATCCAAAAAGAAAGCGAAATCACGTTCGTAAAAGCCGAGCCATGGCAACGGCCTTTTCGGCCACAGATTAACTCAAATTAACGCAGACGCAATTATGCGAGCCTGTCGCGATTGAATCTGGAACACGTCGGGCAGATTGCGCTTTTACGGCAAAACGGTCTATTGAATAGCCCTTACAAATCGAAGATTTGTCATGCCTGCGGAGGCCGCTATCCGGAACGATACTCATAGGATGATAGATTTTTTATTTGTCTGGTATCTAATTTAGACACTGTTTAACACAGAAACCTCAAGTTGTTTTTTATCTTTCTGATAATTATCCCCCACTGATTGCGGTAAAAACCAGCTAATTTTAGCGGCGATATACCTATTTGTATTATCCTAATGGTAAGTGTTTTTTACGGTAAATTTTCGGTGTTACTTTATGATATTTTTGGAAGGTATGATAGAAATATGTCAGGTCTCTATAACCTGTAATTTTTGCTACTTTTTTAATTGGAATCAGGGTTTCACGGAGCAATTTCGCAGCTTCATTTATACGCATATTTAAAAGGTAATTACCAGGGCTTATTCCCGTCTGTTTCTTGAAAACCGCTCTAAAATGGCTTGTTGAAAAATTAAGAAAATCTGCCATATCATCTAATGT
>CAZITB010000065.1:0-16045 GCA_964542055.1 uncultured Candidatus Kuenenia sp. | reverse complement strand
AAGCAAGCATCAACATGAAACTAAGGCCAAATGCATTATCTGATGACTTATTAAAAGGGTTTAAAGCCTGATCGGGTTTTGACTGCATCCTTATAGCAGCTTCTATATCGTTCCAGTTTACTGTTCTGTAAGCAACAATTCCTAATATTAAAAATATAACAATAATCAGCATTCCCTGAATAAAGTCTGTAACAATTATAGAAGTTTGCCCTCCTATAAAACAGAAAAACAATGCTACAAAAACTAAAAAGCCACTGATAATAAAGGTAGTAGGTACAGTCATTCCTAAAAATTCGATACTTGCCGGAAAACCAAGAAAGTAAACAAAAAAACGAGCCTCAACTATAGGAAAAATTGCCATGTTAAGAATACCCCCCACAAAACAAAGTATTCCAGCAAATATACGTAAACGTTTACTATATCTAAGTTCAACGAATTCATTAATAGTCATCACGTTGGTTTGACGGAGACGGTAGTATCCAAATCCTGTAACAGCTATGAACAATCCTACCCATAAAGTTTGTATCCTTTGCCAGAAATAGGCCAAACCAGATATATATGTTGCCTGCATTACAGCTATCAAAGCTATCAAACCAATCATATTGGCCTGCATTGCTGTGAATCCAAGCCATCTTCCCACTCCTCTGCCTGCCACGAGAAAATCGGAAACACTTCTCATGTATCTTCTGCAGTACCAACCTGAACCAAAAAGAATAATGAGAAAAAAAATAACAATAAACCAATCAATAAAACTCATGTTTTACACCCAAAAATAATTCTACTTTTGATCTGAAACCCAACCATTATCATTTTCATCAACAATTTCTGTCTTGAGTTTTTTAAACAAGACAATTAGATCTTTTATCCCACCAACCAGGACCAAAACTAAAATTGGAAAACATAAAATATAGAGTCCTGTTAGTAGATATTTCCAAACAACAAACCACTTGAACGGGTCTGTTTCATAAAAAAGATTGTATATTATTGTTGAAAAGGTAATACCTGAAAGGGTTACAACGGCAATTACCATGATTGCGAAAATATGTTTTTTGAAAAATTCCATACTTGATTCAACCTATTCATTTAAATAAATTCATATGCCCCAAAGATGCTCTTCGAGATATAACAATTAAAAACTGCATAGGTCGCTTACGACCATTCAGCAGTTTTTCAAAGAAATTAAGCAGTTTGATATTTCGCGTAGTATGCTCAACAAAGCAATTCAAAAAGTATCGGCTTCGCTTAAACCTGCCGATCAACAGATCGTTGAAGGTATGCCGAAGGATTCTTATCTTGGAATAGATGAGACCGGCCATAAAGACAATGGCGATAAATACTGGACGTGTTGTTTTCAAACTCCTGAGTATCCGGTGTTTCATATAAACAAATCCAGAGGCAGCAAAGCTTTGTTCGATCTGCTTGGCGGCTGTGACTTCTGGAAAGCCTATCGTAAGTTTTCCAAGCTCGGCAATGCGACCGTTCAGTATTGCAAGGCTCATCTTATCCGCGAGGTCCGTTTCCTTGCCGAACATACCAACAGCAAGCTCTCTGACTGGGGCCAAAAATTGCTGGATTGACTTAGAAATCTGTTTGATACCATGCATCGCAGTGATGAATTGAGCGAAACCTAATTTGAAAAAAGTATGGAGCAGATTAAGCGAGGTTTTTTGAAAAAAACTCGAAAGCCGCCGAATCATAAACTGGCCAAAAAACTGGCTCGGCGATTTAAGGGCAAGGCGGCGGAAACCTATTTCCGTTTTTTGACAGACCCTAATTTCAAACCGACCAATAATGGAGCTGAATGAGAAACTCGACATACCATAATTGACCGGCGGACAAAAAAAGGAATCAGGGTCAATACCGGCATGCGATGGTGAGAGCATGTCTGGACAATGATCGCTACGTGCAGAAAAAAACAACGAAATGTTTTTGATTTTATTATAAATCATTACTGGCCTACTGGGCAGATAAAAATTATCCATTATTTCTGTGAATGGTCATTAAATTTTCTTAATTCTCTTGCCATTTATATACTGCCACATCATCTATCCATATTTCACTATCCTCGCTTTGACCAATTACTGACCATTGAAAAAACAAACGGTCTATTCCTTCCGGAACCTTAACTACACCCACTATTCTCGACCAGGAATTTGGATCTTCTTTTACGTATCCAAAACTTCTGATAAGATCACGTCGGACGGTTCCAATCCCACTTTTCTGCCAGTTTGGTTTCAAATTAACAGAACCCAAGCCTCCCTTTTTAACCCAAGCCTCTACAATATAATAGCTACCCGGTTCAACCGCAACAGTTTGCCACATAACACCATAGTTGATACCAACCGCTTTAGCTGAACTTTGACCTGTCCGGAATTCTCCTTTTGTAACTGAAAATGTCCCATCTGAAAGACCATCCTGCTGCCAGCTTTTGAAATAAGGAACACCTTCTTCTGCGGGAGTCTCAAACGAATTATTTGCCAGGATATTCTCCATTGAATGGGTATCCTCTTTAGAAAGGTATTCCTGTTTGATCAATTCTTCCACGGGGACTCTGGCTCTACGGATTGAATTCTCTATCCCTGGAAATATCTCTGTATATAACCTGCCTTGGCCAGGACTATCTTTAACCATATTATCCCACCAATACTGTTCATATTCAATGGGCCACCAACGCCCTAATTCGCCATATATCCATACATACTGATCTGAAACATCGCCGGCGGTTCTCAGAATCTTCTCAAATAACTCGCGACCTTCTTCAAAAGTTGTGGTTCCGAATGACCATGGATCGTCAGGTCTATTAACGAAATTATTCATGTGCAGTCCAAATCCAACCTGCATTTGACACTTGTATTTATCTCTGTTGGATGGTGAGACAAGCCTTATACCTGGACCTTTTAAACTGCTTATGTAATTATATTCATTAAGAAACTCTTCACGTCTCTGGAAATTATAAGCATTTTCACTCGCGTCAACTAATGTCACTGATTCAGGCAATTCATCTAATAAACCATCAATAAATGCAGGAAACAACGAATAAACACTGGCGCTGAGAGTATTCATCATTTCGCCATAAGAATAACAGAGCAAACCTGACCTGAAGTTCCTGCTGTTAAACCATAATGAGATAAGAGTAATATCAGGGTATTCACTTACAATAGCCCTCATAAATTCTGCGCCTCGCTGCCGAACCTTCTGCCTTGTTTCCTCAAAACTGTATCCTCTATTGGCAAAGAATTTGAATGGGCCCCATCCATAATCTTCGGGATCAAGCAATATTCCTTTTGCTCCGCCCTGCTTAGCAAGCCAAGCTAGATTTGAAGTATTGCGAAAAATTATGCTCCAATGTTGATCATCAAACCAATCAACTTCATCTCTTGTTACAGTAAGTACTCTTAGGAAAACCTCGAAATTTCTTTGCTTCAGATTGCATCGCTCAAGAAAGGATAACGAACCTTGATAACCAGATCTACTATAATAGGTGTTCCCAAATATTCGGGGAAAAGGAGCCATAATAACAGCGCCATCAAATAATGATGTATTTTGATGGTCAATATAGTTAAACAAGTCCTCAGAATCAGGCGTAGGCCAAGCATCAAAAAAAATGAATTTAGGCGAATCAATAGTTTTAATTATTTGGGTCAGCCAGTCCATAATCATTCTGGAAAGGTCCAGTACATCAACTGAATCATCCCCTACAATATCTGACTGCGAATTCCATTTCAAATCACTTGGAGTCGTCAACCATGATTCTGCTAAAATGCTGAAATCCCCAAAATCAATTTTGCCGTCGGAGTTTAAATCCGTACTCTTCTTTTTGACCCAGAGGTTTACATTTCCATTGTCAACATTTACAAAACCAGCAAAGTTTTTTGGCATTATTACAGAATCAAAATCACCTGTTATTTGCACGTTATCACAGGCAAAAAGGGTATATTTGCCTTCTCTGATGTTTTCATTTTTGTCTGATATGATTAACTTACCGTCCAGATGCAGGGATGAGTTAGTTATATTGATTGCACCTGCAGAATGGTGGTATCCTTCTATTTCTACAATTAATTCAGAAGTTTCTGAGCAAATAAAACATCCTTCACTAATCTGAAGCTTGCCAACATTGTTGTTTGAGAAACCGAGATCGAGTCTGCCGTTATTGCTCAAATTTTTCAAATATTGTGATGTACCATTCACACCGAATTCCGCACCGCTACATATTGTTAAATCACTATCAGATCCAAACCTGTCTGAAAAGCCTAAAGCTAATTCACCTCTGTTAACGAATGTACCGCCTGTATGCTCAAGTATGGCATTTACAATCACTTGCGAATCAGTATTTATATTTAATCTGGCTGCTCCGCGAATAGTTGATGATTCACTTGTCAATCCAGTGGAAATTAATTCTATTGTAGTCCCATCGCTCGTGAACCAGTCGCCTCCATGCCAAAAACCATCTAATTCGATTATTATCCTGCCAGTATTTTCCACGGGATCATAATTTTGCGGTTCTATATGTACCCCCGAATCTGGTGGTGCTAACACATTCTTGATTATTAATTTTGTATTTTGGTAGGAATAACTCCTAATTTCCATTGAAGCGGTATTGGGTGAATCTGTTGTGAGCGAATATAATTCTAGATCAGAAAGTAGCGACAATACTGCTCCGTCCATAGTAAACCGCAAATTTGTATCACCGAGAGCCTTAAAAGAATCCGTAATAATTTCAGTTTTTTCCTTTGCCCAGCTAAACCCATGGCCAAAAGTGGGATTATCAGCGGATAGTAAAATTTGTCCGCCACCCTGAAAAATCAAACCATCAATAAAATCTAAACTATTTACAAATTCTCGGTTGAAGGTAAGCAGAACATTAGGGTGTGACTGAATTCTTGCGTACTGAGTCTGCTTTTTAAATGCAAGGTCAAAAGTCACACTTTCAGATGGCGAATTAACATTTACGCCCAAAAAAGGGCTTATTATCGGTACTGACGAATTTGTTACAATTATATTGCAATTGTTCAAACTTGTAAATGTATAACCCCGAACATCATAATTTCCTTGCCCATTACCGTAGCATATCATGTATGGTTTTAGGTCATAATTCCAGTTTACATTTTGATGTGTATTTGGAGTACCCAATGAATCAAATATTAAAGTATCGCCGTCAATGGGTATTCTATTTTCCTGCCAATTTGAACAATTTCTAATTGCGTTATCATCACCTTGATTAGTCCAGTTTAATTCTGCTGCCGAAAGATTTGGTGAAAGTGAAAGTAATAATAAGCAAATAGAAGTAATTATTGGTATATGCATGATCACCTCAACTTTTAAAGGAAAATAAAAACATAGAGATAAGAGATTATAAGAGATAATTAGTATAAATCCTTATAACGTGATTCGGTTTTATTCATTTCATGAAGTCTGTCTTCCCAATTCTGATTTTTAATACTTCCATCAAGAAAAATGGATAAGAAATTCATTTCGTTGTTTCCCATAATTTTCATATGCGGAAAGTAAATACCAGACCCAGTGCTATAATTAGGCCGGCCGTAAGAACTATCCCAAACCCATCCGTGAGCAAATACATATGTGGCTTCCGGTTTGAAAAACTCATGAACTTTACGATAGCCCACATCAGTCGGATCCCAAGGCCTGGATGCTCCTCTTTTTCTGCAAAGAATAACCCAATTGTATACATAGCTGGACCCGCCATAAACAGAAAGTACTTTATCTTTGAAATCAGACGGACAGGTCCACATTTTTTCAGATCCCATATAGTTATCAATTATTTTCCTGACCGGAGTATATTCATCGGGATCTACTTGTTTTTCCACACCACAACTCCATGCGAAACTTGGAATTGTATAATTATCATTATCAAGGGTGTACATATTAAAACCTAGAAAGAACTGCTTGAACCTAGTCTTGCAAACAGTGATCCGTGCCAATTCTTTTGCTTTCTGCAAAGACGGCATCATTATAGACATTAAAAGTGAAATGATAGATATGACCACTAAAAGCTCGATCAAAGTAAAACCGTGTATGGGTTTGTGGGATAGGGTATAATTTGACCTGTGTCTCATTTTACAACCTCTTTTTTAAGGAATTCATTATAAAAACGTTAAAAACTACACAAAAACAAGCTACCACAAAGCAGGGATGTATCCGGAATTAACTACGCTTCATTTATTGGAGTCGACCTGCATAAGACCACAGTCACGCTCAGAGCGGTTGACCCCGACGAAAGCATCAATAATTCCCTGACCATCGACACCAAATGCGTCAACAAAAATGTGTGATCCATAGTTAAACTTATCCTTGACAAACAACCCATACAGAGACAACTCCACCCTTTTTACATGCCAAAATTTCATTCCTTATTTTTTTAGGGTACCTTCTCATTTAATTACCTTTCCTTTATTAAAAATTTAGGGGAACCTGATGCACAAGTTCCCCTTTTATTTCGTTTATTTCTTTCTTCGGAAAAACATTACCCCGAAACCAATCAGACATAAAGTAGAGGGTTCAGGAACAACACTTAAGACTAGATCACCAGAATCTATCGTAACTGTACCAGCAAACCCTTCCGGCATAATGATGTTATCAAATACACCATTTATGGATCCTCCATTTAGATCGAACAGTACATAATCACCTGGCAACAAATCCATATCTTCATCTGTAATTTCTAAGATGCCAGCTAATGATAAGTCACTTTGGGTGCCAGTCAGACTGAATATATTGTTTAAAGGATCATATCCACTTAACTCCATAATCAACTTGGCTGTTGAATTAAATACAGCATCTCCAGCAACATCCGTAGAATCAATCAAGATTCCACCAACAGTCAAATTACCGACACTTTGCCTTAAGTTCATACTTACATTAGAACCTTGATCAATGCTTAAGTCTCCGCCAACTGGAAGCATATTTGAAGTTGCAAAAGACACTATCCCGTTTTCAATACTTGTTCCTCCAGTGTGAGTATAAGTTCCATTTAACAGGAATTCAGAGGCAGAATTTATAACAAGTCTACCACTCCCATTAACTGAACCATACCTGATTGAAGTACCGGCGAATTCAATTGTTGAATTTTCTGTAGTTTCCCAGTCACCATTATTACCACCCTCAATTCTAACAGTCAATGTACTTGTATCTTTGGGATCGAGCAATACATTTACTCCATAGCTATAAGTATCTCCAAGTACGGTAAGAGTTTTATGGCCATCGCCATAACTCCTGATGGTTTGCGGGACTGCAATGTCCGCATTCAAGCTGCCGAGTGTCAAATCACTTTCTAAAGACAAAATGCCACCACCTACTGTAAAAGTAACAGCTGAGGTACCAAGTGCATTTGAACCGGTTGCAATAACTTCAGTTCCTTCCTTTAGATAGGATGTTTTAGTCAAAGTGTTATTACCTCCAAGATAGAGCTTGCCACCACCTTGAGCAATTATTCCCGCTGTACCGCCCCCAACTTGCTGAATAGCACCATTAATGGTAACATTAACACCTGGCCTTGTGCCGATACGAGCATAACTTGTACTTGATGTACTTATATTCATACCTGCATTTATTGTCAAATCCGCCGATGGAGTGCCTTGTGGAGAAATAAATTCAGCAGTACCATATACATTAAATACAGAGCCGTTTGAACTGTTAATGGTATAGTTTCTTAAATCTCCATCGCCAATACCATTACCATATCGAATTGCATCTGGACCAGCACTAACATCGAGATTGATAGTTTGTGGTGCATTGTCGGAAGCATCAGAATACAAATCCGCAATATCCCTCCAACCCGGATAATCTTCCGTTGGATTCCAATTGTCTCCATTGCTCCAATCGGTATCGGCACCAGCACCAGTCCAGCTAAACTCTGCTGCTAATGCAGTTCCACTCAACGACATAGCAACCATCAAAATTAAACTCATTACTCTTCTCATTTTACATCTCCTTCCAAAAAAACACTAAATATTTGGAGGCCAAACTACGCATCCAGCCTCCAATTGAAATTTTAAAGGTTTTATTTACTGCAGCCACATTGTTGCAAACTCATTTAGATCGTAGATGTCAATAACATCATCTTCATTGAAATCTGCTAATTCATTCCAATCTTGCCAATTATCCGGCCATGCAGCCCGCCAGGCATTTGCAAATTCGGCGAAATCCAGAAAATTAATGAAACCGTCTTTGTTGAGGTCCCCAGGAGTAACCGCGGAAATGACAACTTTAACCTGATTTGAAACGATTTGAGATTCGCCTTTGTACCATCCAAACCATTCTGGTATAATTACTTCATTAAAGTCTCCGGAAATAGCCCCTCCTGTAGTTTCAAGCACTGTGTATGTACCAGTACTAATATCTCCGTCATTATCAAAAATCGTTAATGTACCATCAAGTTGAATATTCCCATCAACTTCTACAACATGGCTTCTATCACTTTCCAGTTCCCAAATTAAATTACCCGAATCTCCACAGGTCATATCGTTATTTACATAAAGCCAAGACAAATTACCATTATCGGGATGATAAGCCACTTCAATGGTACCATCAATGATAAGACTATTTACGGTTGCTGTCTGACCTCGCATAGCTAGTCTACCTGCCGGCTCAATAATATGATCGCTGCTGGCAGATAGAGTTCCCCACGTAGTACCTAATGCAAAAGCATTTCTTCGGATGATTGTTTTGCCGCTATGTAAAAGGTATGCATAGCTATAGGCTGTTGTGTCAGTATCAACAATTAAATCACCGGAGCCATGAATTTCTGATGCTGCACTGCCAAGTGAACCTCCAATTATTATTTCTGTTCCATCGGCAGTATTCCACTTTCCTCCGCGAATACTCATTGACGGCGCAAGGTTCACAGAAAGTCTACCCGTGTCAGTAATCGAATCATAGTCAACAGCTTCAAGGTATATGCCATTTGATCCAGATTCAGTTGCTTCTTCTAAAGTAAGCATCCGATTTTCACTACCATAGCTGCGTATAGTCATATTTACCGTAGACAATGAACCTGGGTCTCTGGTTAGCATATAAAGATTCGCATCATTTTCCAAAGACAATACACCACCGTCACCTGTAAACCTTAGCGCAGAACTTCCGAATGCGTTTGGCTCCCGCACGACAATTTCAGTCAATTCCTTACACCATGATGAAGAGTCCAAAGTCTCATTATTTGATGCTAAAATAAGTCTTCCCCCCCCCTGTGCAATAATACCACCGACAACATCTACGTCATTTATTATTTCGCCGTTTATTGTAACGCTAACATCCGGATGAGTCTCGATCCTAGCATATGAACCGCCGACAATTTTGAATATATCAACATCAATTGTCAAATCTGTAACCGGAACTCCGGACGGCTGAAAAATTGGCCCACCACTATTAACTTTGATTACCGAACCGTTTGATGAGTTAATTAAAAAACTTCTCAGGTCATCTATTCCCGAACCTTCGCCATAATAGATTGTATATGGAGCCAAATCCATATCCCAGTTTACAAATTGTGGCTCATTTGCAGTCACATTTGCAGATGTAAAATAAAGTGTATCTCCATCTACAGGTTCTTGATTTTCAAGCCAATTACCAGGGCTGCTTATATTATTATCTGTTGCAGCATTGGTCCAATGCAAGTCCGCCGCTATGCAAAAAACTGGTAAAAACAGTGTTACTATAACTATTGCAATCTCCTTAGCCATCTCAAATACCTCCAAAAAAGTTATTAAATTTTCTTAATTCTCTTGCCATTTATATACTGCCACATCATCTATCCATATTTCACTATCCTCGCTTTGACCAATTACTGACCATTGAAAAAACAAACGGTCTATTCCTTCCGGAACCTTAACTACACCCACTATTCTCGACCAGGAATTTGGATCTTCTTTTACGTATCCAAAACTTCTGATAAGATCACGTCGGACGGTTCCAATCCCACTTTTCTGCCAGTTTGGTTTCAAATTAACAGAACCCAAGCCTCCCTTTTTAACCCAAGCCTCTACAATATAATAGCTACCCGGTTCAACCGCAACAGTTTGCCACATAACACCATAGTTGATACCAACCGCTTTAGCTGAACTTTGACCTGTCCGGAATTCTCCTTTTGTAACTGAAAATGTCCCATCTGAAAGACCATCCTGCTGCCAGCTTTTGAAATAAGGAACACCTTCTTCTGCGGGAGTCTCAAACGAATTATTTGCCAGGATATTCTCCATTGAATGGGTATCCTCTTTAGAAAGGTATTCCTGTTTGATCAATTCTTCCACGGGGACTCTGGCTCTACGGATTGAATTCTCTATCCCTGGAAATATCTCTGTATATAACCTGCCTTGGCCAGGACTATCTTTAACCATATTATCCCACCAATACTGTTCATATTCAATGGGCCACCAACGCCCTAATTCGCCATATATCCATACATACTGATCTGAAACATCGCCGGCGGTTCTCAGAATCTTCTCAAATAACTCGCGACCTTCTTCAAAAGTTGTGGTTCCGAATGACCATGGATCGTCAGGTCTATTAACGAAATTATTCATGTGCAGTCCAAATCCAACCTGCATTTGACACTTGTATTTATCTCTGTTGGATGGTGAGACAAGCCTTATACCTGGACCTTTTAAACTGCTTATGTAATTATATTCATTAAGAAACTCTTCACGTCTCTGGAAATTATAAGCATTTTCACTCGCGTCAACTAATGTCACTGATTCAGGCAATTCATCTAATAAACCATCAATAAATGCAGGAAACAACGAATAAACACTGGCGCTGAGAGTATTCATCATTTCGCCATAAGAATAACAGAGCAAACCTGACCTGAAGTTCCTGCTGTTAAACCATAATGAGATAAGAGTAATATCAGGGTATTCACTTACAATAGCCCTCATAAATTCTGCGCCTCGCTGCCGAACCTTCTGCCTTGTTTCCTCAAAACTGTATCCTCTATTGGCAAAGAATTTGAATGGGCCCCATCCATAATCTTCGGGATCAAGCAATATTCCTTTTGCTCCGCCCTGCTTAGCAAGCCAAGCTAGATTTGACATTTTGCCGCGTATTTTACCCCAATGCTCATCATCAAACCAGTCGACATCTTCTCTTGTTACAGTTAGAACTCTTAAAAACACTTCAAAGTTTCTATGATCCAAATTGCACTGTTTCAAAAGTTCAAGATTCTTTTCATATTCAGAAAAATCCAAATGCTCACTTTTAAAAATTCGGGAATCCGGAGCCATTATAATTACACCATCAAAATATTCATTGATAGGATGATCTATAAAGGTCTTAAGATCGTTAATATCCGGAGTAGGCCAAGCATCAAACATCAGAAATTTAGGAGACGTCTGAGAATATGCATTCAAACTCATAATCAAAATAAACAAAAATAAACCAGTTTTTCTCATTTTTAATTCCTTAAATAAAATTGGAGATTCTTTTCTGAAATCCACAAACCTTCAGCACCTTAAGACTAAAACACTCGACCCAAGGTAAACCAGGTATTCTCGACACGCTATAATGCTATTTTTACATTAAAATATCTTACTCATTTCGCATAATTAAATTTACAAGTGTTTTAGTTTCATTCGCAACTTATAGAATTTAATTTAATAAAACATTGATAACCCAATATTTTCAACTTAAAGCTCCTTAGAAGGGCTACCAATTTCCTGGATTTGTGTCTGGCTCATTGAACAGTTCCGGGGATTTACCTTCTGCAATTCCGCCGGTTTCATCTTCTTCAGGCATATTCAATCTCCAGTCCGGACGCGGGAAGACCAACGTTTTGAAATTCGACTGTTCTATGCATTTTCTTTTCTCCAGAGAATCCATACACGCCCGTATACATCCTTTACCACCACACACTGAAAGATATTGAATATGGTTCATTATTTGATCATAATAACTCATCATACTATCAGTAGGAAACTCTTCTGATGGTACCCATTTACCTTTTGCAAGTGTATGAGTTAACTTATAGGCCAACTCTTCCGACATATTGCTATTTTGCACATCTAACTTGAAACCGGGCATGTCCTGTTTTAGAAACGGAGAATTAATCCAGTTCAGGCCATGATGAGTCAAGGTACATCTTCCCATATGTACATCTGCCCATTCATATATTTTATCTTCAATTTTAATTTTTATTGTATCCCTTTCCCCGACTTTGGGTATAGCTCCACCTGGACAGGATACACAACGCATACATCTGTTGCATATAGATGGTTCCGGCAAAGGATCGGGTTCTAGTTCTGCATCTGTAAGGATGGTCCCAAGGCGAACTCTGGGGCCATATTCCTTAGTTAGAAAAACCTTAGACCAACCAATTTCACCTACTCCACAAGCAAGGCCTGCTATCCTCACATTTAAATTCACATCCGGCTGTGGCCTTTCTGGTGAAACAGGTTTTCGTGGGCCTGGTCTTTCAGCAACACCCGGGAAGACCGAAACAGCTTCATAACCATGATCTTCAAGAAAACAAGCCACTTTGTAAGTTATTTTAGGCCTGAAAAGGGAATTTAATCTGTTATACCCGTAGTATGTGTAATTAGCCCAGTGAGTACCCTCAGTTATGCCCCGATAGACACTCCGTGGGATTGGCATCACTATAGATATAACAGATTTGCAATCAGGAAAAATATTCTTTGGGTGCATCTGCCGGGGTGCATGTTCAAATCGCTTTATATTAGCAACTCCGACTATTTTTACACCTAGTTCATATGCTGCTTTTTTTAAGGTACTGGAGTTTAGGTCTCTAAAGTTCATTTCCTTATGGGTTTTTCTTGCAAATCCAACAGCCATGGTTTCCTCTTTCTAAAATCGTTCCGGAACATATTTGCACATTTGTCGCGTTTTTCGAGACTGATCAGGCATGCACGCCCACAAACAGCAGCGATTCGGTCCGGCCGCGAGCCCCTGCCAGCAAGTAAAACTGATCCATTTGGGCACTTTCTGCACAATTCATAATCGATTTTCGCTATTTGACTTTCAGAACCTTCGATCTTTATTCGATCTAGCAAATTATCATCGATTGCTGAAAACGGGCAGGCCTTTACACATTCATCGCAATCCAAACAAGGTTTATCTGTACATACATCATTTGGTTCGAATTTTGCATCGGTCAAAATCATTGCAAATCTTTGCCTGGTTCCGAAAATGGGACTAATGAAAAAACCGCCCTTTCCAATAGTACCTAAACCTGCAGCCTGAGCTGCATAATCAATATCAACGATTACGTTCGGTGCAGGTTTATCGGAACTGACCGGTTTTCCTTTGGCCATACCATCTTTATGGTATCCAAAAAGTGGAACAGCTTCGAAGCCTTCCTGTTCCAGAAAAAGCGTAAGGTCATACGTTATCTGGGATAGGAAATTATCTTCTAAATATTTGTACCCAAACGACTCGTATGTGCTTCTAAAATTTGTACCCTCTTCAACTCCTCTGAGAGATCCGCGAGTGATCCGTTTGCCAATGACTATTACTGACTGACATTCCGGAGCAATAGAATTTGGATGCTCTTCTTCATCTAAATCATTGAATCTGCTAATCGGAGCCACACCGAACAATTCAGCACCAAACTGCACAGCGATACTCTTTAAATCATCTGCATTCATATCAATTCTTACCTATACATGATTTTCTTATTAGACCGGCACAATTTCTCAATTCATTCAAAACCTTTTCCTTTTTAATTTTTTCATAGCGATACGCAGGCATATAGATACCCACTGAAAAAAGACCAAATGCGCCTAAATTTAATGGAACCGCTAATGCTCCCAACCCATCTTCTTCAAAATGATCTGCAAATCCTTTATTTCTCACTTCATTTATTATTCTTGTGGTATCCTCTACCGAACTTATATCAGCCCAAATCGACTCAGAAATAAGCTCATCAGATATGATTGCTTCTAATTCATCTTGAGATAACATGGACAAAAGAACCCGTCCCGTTGTATTGTTTAAAGGATTACTATTATGGTTCTCATCACCATCATTCATTACTCTTACTTTTACGAATTCAGGTGGGTCCTGGGAAATCAATGCCAACCGCTTATCATTATGAAAACTGGCAAATACTACTGATTCATGTATTTTCTCACTTAACTTTTTTATGGGCATTCTAGCATTCTCAACAACTTGCCTTATCCCAGGGGTTTTCGCAGACAATAAATAAAACCTTGGACCTAATGCATAACCATCCTTTTTAGGAAGTTTTGTGATGTAATCATAGCTGGCAAGCATTTCCAGAGTTCTGACACATGTTGTAGCGTTTATTTTAAGATCTTTTGAGATTTGAGAAACTCGACTTTGCCCCTCACGGCTTTTTGCCACATACTCGACAATATCAAATGCCTTTTTAAGAACCTTCACCATTTGAGGGTATCCTTTATAATTCGTTTCACATTACGAAACTTGTGTTTCTTTTTTTATTATATCAACTTTCGCCGATATCTGTCAAGCTTTTTATTTTTTTTGTTTCTGTAGTGTGTGAAATTTTTTACTGGCGCATTGTAAATGCTTGTTTTATAATGACTTACATGTTTGTAAAAAAGTGTAGTTTTGTTTCTTTTTTTGAAAGGTAAGTCATGGAAGGCAAACGAGTTACAGCAAAACAGATTATGGCAGAAATGAGCGTTGACATTGAGCGTTTAGCTGAAAAAATAGCCGACGCGATCAACGGTGCCAAAGCAGGAGCGATTATTGACCAAAGCGAGGAACCAGTTCGCGACGCCCATGCCGAGTTTCGGCAAAAGACCTATCAAAAAGCCCTTGACCTGCTGGAACAACACCAGCAGGCTTTTTCCCCCTCGCCAGAGTCATCCGTCGCTGAGATGGGAAAATAAAGGCAAGCAGAAGACCTCTCATCTGACAGTCAACGGTCGCCTGGAGTTTTCTCGCACGGTGTTTTGGAATTGCTTTCACGGCACCATAGTTCCGATGGACTTGCTTCTGGGTATCGAATCTCGCAATCACAGCCTTGGCGTCCGCGAGATATGCTGCCGGGAAAGTTTGAATAATGCGTTTGTTCCGGCCAGTGAAAATGTCAAGCGTCTGGCTCAACTGGATATCAGTTCTCACAGCGTTCGGCAGATCGTTGAACAGGAAGGCGCTGTCCTGTCAAAGGCACAGCACAAAGGACAGGCCGGGCCGGACTTTAAGGTGCAGGATTGTACGGACCAAACGGTTATTACCGGTGCTGACGGCGTGATGGTTCCCATGGTAACCGAGCAGCAAAAACGCAAACGAAGACAAACACAGGCGAGCAAACGTAAAAATGAGGGCCGTCAAAGCACGGCCCGGGCACACCGTCCGCGCAAAGGAAGTGATGGGCCGTACAAGGAGTTCAAAATTGTTTCGTTTTATGACAACGATAAAACCCATCAATACGTCGTTGGTACCAGCGGCGACCATACTGTTGCCGGGCGTATCATGCGTCGGGTAGGCCAAAAATTGAATCTTGACCAAGCCCAAAGCAAATATTCCGTCAGCGATGGAGCGCTTTGGATACGTCGCCAATACAATACCCAGTTACCCATGCTGGATGAAAACATCCTGGATTTTTACCATCTTCAGGAACATGTCACCAAGGCCGGTCAAGTCCTCTTCGGCGAGGGACACAAAGAGGCGTTGAAATGGAAAGAAGAGATGATGGAAATCGTTAAAAATCAAGGCTCTCTGGTGATGCTGGACCGTCTGGGCCAATGCCTTGAAAACACAGCCGATGAGGAAAAACGACAAGAACTGGAGAATGTGCGGGAATATATTGGCAAAAGAATCGCCATGACCGACTACCCATCATTCCTTGAGCGAGGGTATGATATTGGCTCCGGCCCCACGGAATCGTTTTGCGGCTGTTTGACAAAACGACTTAAGGGCTCTGGTATGAGGTGGGACAAAGATAATGCCGAATCTGTAATGGCCCTGGCCAGCGTATATTACAGCAATCAATGGGATGAATATTGGAAATCAATGCAGAAAGCAGCATAGGGCCAGAAAAAAATCTTACACACCAACTGACAACTGACTATAAATACGCAAATTGCTTGACCGC
>CAZITB010000064.1:0-16106 GCA_964542055.1 uncultured Candidatus Kuenenia sp. | reverse complement strand
GGCAGTGTTAACGGTTATGTACACATGTTTGGTTTCAACTATGGTTTCCAGACCGAAAGCTTTATGCAGGCCGGTCAGAGCCAGGATTGGATGCTGTCAATGGATGCTGTTTTCAACGACAAATTCATTGCCGATGAAAGCGGTTGGTCACACGCAGTTGGTAAACTGGCTATGCCATTCGAATGCATGGGCGGAACCTTAACCCCAATGGTAGCTTACCAGTTAACATTTGGTGAATTCGACCTTAATGATGAAGATGAACTCTACTGGGGCGTAACCTACGCTTTGGATTTCTAAAATAGAGTTATCAAGTATTTTAAAGGCTGACGCTTTTGGGTGTCAGCCTTTTTTTTTGTTGTTTTTTAAAAAGATGGAGATTTTGCAAACTAAAAGCCGATATTATACCAATAAATAACTTTTATTTCGGATATTCAGTTTTTTTTATTCTTACGTTTTTTTAGTGGCATTTTTTTGTTAGTGGCAGTAAAAATAGTATATTCGCGGTTCGAAAAAGCCAAGCGAATTTAGCGGTAATTAAGAGAAAGGACTTAAAAATGAAATTTACAAAAATCATTTCCATCGTAACGGTATCATTGCTGGTTATAGGTTTGACCGGCTGCGGCGTATCTCAGCAGAGCTACGACAGTTTGAAACTGAAAAATACCACACAAGAACAGAGAATAGCAGAGCTGGAAAGCGAAGTCAGTTCTCTCAGGATGCAGCACGACCAGCTTTTAGATGAGCTTGAACAGGCCAGGAATATCGGTGACGTCGATGTCAAAAGCATGCAGGAAGAGATAACTGCACTGGAAAAGGCAATCGCATCGAAAAATAGCCTGATCGAAAAGATGCAGAAACAGCTTATGAGTGCCGGTGCTCCCCTTCCGATGGAACTGAATGTAAAACTTACAGAGTTTGCGGCAGAAAATCCTGATCTTGTCAGCTTTAATGAAGAAACCGGTATGCTGAAGTTCAAAAGTGACCTGCTTTTTGCTTCGGGCAGTGCCGAAGTTCAACAAGACGCGGTAACAGCGCTAGAAAAACTTGCAGATATTATCAAATCACCAGAAGCGAACGACTTTGATGTAGTGGTAGCAGGCCATACAGATGATGTAAGAATCGCAAAGCCTTCAACAAAAAAGAAACATCCGACCAACTGGCATTTGTCAGTCCATAGAGCGGTAGGTGTAGTTCAGGTTTTGCAGAAACAGGGAATTGACCCGGAAAGATTGAGTGCAAGAGGTTTTGGCGAGTACAGGCCTATTGAGCCTAATAAAGCAGGTAACAAAGGTAATGCTGCCAACAGGAGAGTCGAAATATTTATCGTTCCTAAAGGCATGTAAATAAAAAATGCAAAAAATTGAAGGGAATCCTGAAAAAGGGTTCCCTTTTTTTATGCAGTTATATTAGTATATCAAAGATAAGATTCAATATTAATTTTTGTTATTTGGGAAAGTTATGGAAAAGACTTTGATATTAATTAAGCCTGATGCGGTACAACGGGGATTGATCGGTGAAGTTATTACAAGGTTCGAAAGGAAGGGTCTGAAGCTTGTCGCGGCTCGATTTTTGAGTATCGATGAAGAATTGGCTGGCCGTCATTATGAGGTGCACAAAGGTAAACCTTTTTATCAGCATTTGATTGACTATATCACATCGGGGCCCGTGATGGCGATGGTTTGGGAAGGACAGGAGGCTATTAAGGTCAGCAGAAATCTGATGGGGAGTACATTTGGAGATGAAGCTGCACCGGGTACGATAAGAGGAGATTACTGCCTGGCAAAGAAAAATATTGTACACGGAAGTGATTCTGTCGAGAGTGCAAATTTTGAGATCGGGTTGTATTTTGGTGAGGATGATTTTGTTGAGTACGATATGAGTGCTGATCAGTGGATTTATTCTGAAGATTAAAAAGGCCCCCGCACTTTGAAGTGAACGAGGGCTTTGGGTAGGCAATTTAAATGTTTACCAAGATTGGACAGTGGAATAGACGAGGGTTTCGGTAGAATCGGCTTTGATGTTTACTTCAAAACGGACAGTATCCGAATCGATTTTTTCATATTGGTGAGTTGACTCCACGATCTCCCAGTTCGGCCATCCGGGGAAATCATGCTGGACGTAAACTGTTACTGGTTCGTCTTTGCGATTTCGTAATTCTACCTGGTGTTTTTCCTTTCGCCAGCGGTAATCGCCGCGACGGGGGCCCACTTCGGATTCGAGTTGTTTGTATTCGGGTACGATGTCGAAGGCGTTGCCGATGTATAATGAGAGTTCCTCTTTTTTGGCGGTGTGGTCTATGCGGTCTTCGCCGATAAATTCGAGGGTATTGTCGGCCTGGTCCTGTTTAAAGACGCGAACTTTGCCTTTTGGCAGCGGGATTCCAAGACCGTATTCCTCGCGGTTTTCAAATTCTAATTTTACCAGCACTTTGTTAGCGTTTTGAGAACGGTCAAAAATGAATTTTTTCACAGCCGGAATATCAGAAACGGGGCTGATGAGTTCTATCTGTTTGATTTGATTGTTGTTGATCGTAGTGCGGCGATTGAGAGTATAAAGATGGTATTCAGCGAATGCCTTTTCCTGGAAAGGAGCGCCAGCGGCAACATCTCTGGCCATCTCCATCGTTTTATACATTCGCTCGGGTCTTTCGGGTTCGGTAATTCGTCGGACGTCGCCTGCCATAAGTTTAATCATGGCATTTTCATATGAGCCGCCTGAATTATTTGTGATAGTTACCCAGCCGGAAAGGTCTATAGTGGTATCGTTAGGGCCGAGAATGGCAGTGTAATCGGCATTCCATTTCATGCCTTCGGTGGTGTATGTAACCTGAGCGAGCTGGCTACCCTGAACGGATGAATCGACAAGCCAAACCAGAGTTGGTTTTGTGACGAGGTCCTCGGGGCTTTGGGCGAGTGTGATATATTCGATGGCTGAATCGGAGATGATTTCCATCTGGTCGCCTTGCTGGATGATCAGTGAACCGCCGAGATATGCCGCGAGTGTTCCTTCTACTTTGCGGGTTGGGTCCGAGCCGGAACCTTTAATCGAGATTATGACTTCTTTGCCTATATAGCGTTTGAGGAGTGTTTCTTTGCCGACGAGATCGTATTCGTAATTCTGTTCAAGTATGTTTATTTTGCCCGGGGCGGAGAGGGCTTTGAATTTGACGGTAGTAGGGTCTATCTGAGTTGGGACATCGGTGAATTTCAGGGTATTGGTGCCGTGGTTAAAATTTATGATGCGTTCCTGTTTAACTACGGCAAAATTGTCGTTATAGACGGTAAGCGAGGTGCCGGGTTTGGGCAGGTCCGATTCCGAGAGTGCAAGAGATGTTAGTAATGCAGTTAGCAATAGAGCGAATTTCATTTTCTTCATTTTCGTTCCCCTTAAATAGGATTAATCAATATGTACATTGTCTCATATAAATAGACAGTTTGAAAGATGAAAAGTTCCGTTGAAAATGGGAATTTTTATAAATCCAGCTTTGTCAGTGAATTGGCGATTTGGATTAGCTGTGATTTAGGAGGTGAATCAGGTAATGATTTGAGGCTGGTGACTGCTTTTTGGCAATATGTTTGAAGCTGTTGAGTTGAAAAATTCAGGCTGTTCGTGGTTTTTAAATCAGGGGTTATATCCTGGTTTGATTTCATTTTTTCGAGGACGTTTTGTTTTTGATCGTTTGTGCAATTTTCAAAAAAGTGAATAAGCGGAAGGGTTGGTTTGGCGTTTATTATGTCTGTGCCGATCGTTTTTCCGTGTTTTGGTTGTGAGCCGTAGAGGTCTATGATGTCATCGCGAAGCTGGAAAGCTATGCCGAGATTGAGGCCGTAATCGGATAAGGGTTTTTTGAGGTCCTGGGCTTTGTTTATGATGGGGGCGAGGGCGCAGGCTGTTTCGAAAAATGATGCGGTTTTGTCAGTGATTATCTGCAAGTATTGCTGGCGGGTCAGGCTGAAATTGTTGGTGTTTATGTTCTGGAGTATTTCGCCCTGGCAGACGCGGGTTACCATTTGGGAAAGTTCGGTTTGGATGGCGGGGTTTTTTATGCCGCTTAGCAGGTTGAAGGCATGGGCGATGATGTAGTCGCCGAGCAGTACCGCGCGCTGATTGCCGTGGAGTTTGTTTACGGTTTGCTGATTTCTTCGCATGTCGGCTCTGTCTATGACGTCGTCGTGAAGGAGCGTTGCCATGTGGATCATTTCGAGGACGGCTGCGATTTTGATGTGTTTTTTTTCTATTTTGTAAGTAGCAAGTGAGCTGAGCAGGAAGACGGCTGGCCGGAGGAGTTTTCCGGTAGTTTTTGCAATGTAGCTTATATCTTGTTGTAGCTGTGGTGCTGAAGTAAACAGCTGGTCGTTTATTTGCTGCTGGACCATTTTCAGCTGATGCGATACCAGTTGCGGTTTATCTATTGGTTGTGATTTTTGGTTATTCTCCATTTGCATGAGCATATTCAAAGAAATCACTTCGCAGCTGTTTTGTGATCGGGCCGGGTGTGCCGTTTCCGATGGGGCGTCTGTCCATTTCTACAACGCCTATAACTTCGGCGGCTGTACCGGTGAGGAACATTTCATCAGAAGCGTAGAGGTCGAATTTTGTAAGATTGCGTTCGATGGTTTCTATGCCGCGTTTTTTGGCAAGTTTTAGAACTACCGCGCGTGTTATGCCATCGAGCGAACCAGCCTGGACGGGGGGAACGAAGATTTGTCCATTTTTGACAATGAAAACGTTGTCGCCTGTTGCTTCCGCGACGAAGCCCTGGCTATTGTACATTATGGCTTCGAGCATGTCGTTATCGACGGCTTCGATTTTTGCTATTATGTTGTTGAGGTAATTTAAGCTTTTGACCTGTGGGGGGATGGCGAGGGGATGGTTTCTTATGGTCGAGGCGCTGATTACCTTGAGGCCGTTTTCGTATAGCTGTTCTGGATAAAGCTGGATGTTGTCTGCGATGATAAAGACTGTGGGTCTTTTGCAGAGGAACGGGTTTATACCGAGGGTGCCGCAGCCACGAGTAACTACGAGACGGATGTAACCGTCTTTGACGTTGTTTGCATCGCAGGTCTGTCGGGTGGCCTGTTTTAGCTGGTCGATGTCGTATGGAATTTCGAGCCTGATTACGCGGGCGGAGGTGTAGAGGCGTTCCATGTGGGCGTTTAGTTCGAAAATTTTGCCGCTGTATGAGCGTATGCCTTCAAAGACTCCATCGCCGTAAAGTAGGCCATGATCGAAAACTGAAACTTTTGCATCGGCAACATCGACGAGGCTGCCGTCAATCCATACTTTTTTTTCGGTTTGTTTTTCGTGAATCATTGATACTGCTTTCTTACTGAATTTTACCATCAACTAGTTTAACAAGCTTGTGTGCTCTTTTGGCTATGTTGTTGTCGTGAGTGACCATCACAATGGTTTGACCGTCGTCGTTTAGCTTTTCGAAAAGCCGCATTATGCCGTTGCCGGTTTCTGAGTCGAGGTTTCCGGTCGGTTCGTCAGCCAGAATGATTTTGGGCTGGTTTATCATCGCCCTTGCGATTGCGACTCTCTGTCGTTCGCCGCCAGAGAGCTGATAGGACTTTTGATTTGCCCTGTCCGAGAGGCCGACAAGTTCAAGCAATTCCATAGCCTGTTTTTTCTTTTTCAAAGAGCCTGCAAGCCATGCGATTGTACCAGTGGAAGCCATTGCAGGCAATAAAATATTCTCGATGACGGATAATTCGTCTAGGAGGTGGTAAAATTGGAAAACGAAACCGATGTTTTTGTTTTTATATAGGTCGAGTTTTCGGCTTGAGAATTCTGAAATTTTTAAATCTTCAAATTCGATGTAGCCAGTGTCTGGTTTGTCGAGGCCGCCAAGGAGGTGGAGCAGCGTGCTTTTTCCTGAGCCTGATGAGCCGGTGATGGCCATGAACTGGCCTTTGTGGACTTGGAGGTCGATGCCTTTTAGGACTCGCAGGACGGTTTGGCCCATTTTGAATGATTTGGTGAGGTCGTGGGTTTTAAGAATGACCGGATTTTGAGAGCGGTCGTCGGGGGCAGATTGGGGCTGTGAATCTGAAGTGATCTTTTTTCTCTTTTCTGAATTTTCCATTCTCAATTTTCTCAGGTCAATGTTATCAGTATCCATATCATTTCCTTATGGTTTATAGCGGAGTAACTTTTAGAGTGTCCACCGGTTTTTTTGCGGCGGCTTTGTAGGCTGGGATGAACGCGCCCAGCAGGCAAGCCAAAATTGCAGAAGCCGCGATAGTCAGCAAGAGCATTGGCGGGATATCGTTTGGTAATGCGCCGATGGCGAAAACGGTTCTGTCGAAAACCTGGAAGTTGAACAATTCGAGCAACAGGTTTTCCAAGTCGTTTATTATGTGTAAGAACAGCCAGCCGAAAAATGAGCCTATAGCGGTGCCGATGACGGCTATAAGGCCGGCGAATGCCATGAATATCTGCATGACTGAGCCGGAAGAGACGCCGATGCTGCGGAGGATGCCGACATCTTTGATTTTATGGTTTATTATCATGTAGAAGATCACGAAGACGATGAAGACGGTGGTGATGGCGACCATGATAAATAGCATTGTGAGCATTATCTGTTCTTTTTCCATCCATGCGATTGTTTCGCGGCGGTATTGTTTCCAGGTTTGGACGGTTGGGGTGTCGAGCAGGTTGGCGTTTGGTTTGTCGGCGTTTAGCAGTTTGAAATCGTTCCAAAGTGAAGATACTTTTGCGGCGGCTTGTTCGATGTTTGTGCCGGGAATGAAGTTTATAAAAATTGCGTTTGTGCGGGGGGTGTCGCCTGACATTCCGCAAAGGGCCTGCGCATCGGAGTGGGTGATGAAAACTGTGCGGGCATCGACGTTTGCGAGGTTTGTCTGGGCGGTATCTGAAAAGCGGAAAGTTTTGGTGTTGACGTAATCTATGTCGGCTCTTTGCATTGCTCCCCTGGCGGTAAGGGGGACGCAGCTTATTTCTACTGACATTTGCATAGGCGTTTGGGGGAGATCGTAGTTGCCTTGCTGGTCACGGGCAGACATCATTGTTATGCCGGGGATGAAGCCGGGGCGGTTGGGATCATAAGGGGGCACGAAAGCATCTAAGGGGTTTTGCTTATGGTAGAAGAGTGTGTCTTCAAAGTTTGACACTTTTATGTGGCTGGAAAGGTCTATGCCCATTATTTCAACGGCGATATTTTCATCGTAGCCAGACCGGGTAAGAGAGCCAATTGTAATGACTACGGGAGAAGCGGCTTGGACATAGGGTTGGTCATGTAATTTTTCGATGAACTGCTGGTAATAAGGGAAACCGACCATTGAATCGGTTGAGATAATGGTGTCGCTGTAGAAGTCGTGGTTTTTGTCTTTGTACTGCTGGACAAGGCCGGAGTGTACGGTCATTACGATAAGTACGATGAAGACGCAGAGCGCAACGGCGGCTATGGCAACATAGGATATCTTGCGTTTGAAAAGGTATCGTAATGGCAGTTTTATTTTGTACATTTTATTCGTATTGTAAAAGTTTAACGGGTTTTAATCTTGCGGCTGAAATTGCAGGGATAATGGCACCGAGAAGTGAAGCAATTACCGCGGCGGGCAGTACCCAGGCAACGGTGCCGTAGTCGATTTGGTCGGGCGTTTTTTCAAAGAGATACACGCTTGCATCCCATAGTTTGAGGCCGAAGACCATTTGAATCCATTGTTCGATTTCGTTGATATTGGTGGTGATTGCATAACTGAGGATGTAGCCGAGGGCGGCGCCTAGTATTCCAACAAGTAGCCCGTAGAAAATAAAAATGCCGGCTACTGAAGATGATGAAGCGCCGAAACTTTTAATAACTGCTATGTCTTTTAGCTTGGTGGTTACTATCATGTAGAAAATGCAGAATATCAACAGAACGACAGCGGTTGAGACAATTCCGAAAATGGCCTGGAGAAGGTGCATTTGTTTTCGAAGCTCAGCAGCATGGGCGGCCTGGAGTTCTCTGGTTGTTTCGATTTCTGTTCGTGCGATGGCAAATGGTGCCCAGCCGAGTTGAGTGCGTGCGAATCGCTCCCAGATTCTTGTAATGCTTGCGATGACTTCGGGCGAGTTGGATTTGTTTAGTTTGATATGGATTAGATTTGCGTATATTTTGTCGGTTTGTTCGGGGTAGAGTTGTTGAGAGAGTTTGTCAATCGGGAGGTAAAGGTAACGGCTGTCTATTTGATGTATTCCGGTGAAGACGACATCGGAGATTGTCAGGGGGATTTTCTTTACCTTGAAGTTGTCGCGGTAAGAGGATGGTTTGGAAAAATCGACATCGCCATCGGGTTTTGAGATTGAGCCGGAGGTGAGGACGACTTTTTTGCCAATGTATTCGGATTTAACTTTATCGAAATCGTATTTGTCGGTTACGGGGTCGGGGGTGGTTAAAAGAGCGATGCTGGCGAAACCGTTTATTTTTTTATTTTCGCCTGAAGGATAAAAGGTTGGCTGATTGTCCGGGTCTGTCTGGAGCAGCAGGGATTCGGATAGATTGGTAACTTTTGCACGGGAGACGGGGTCAATGCCCCATACGTTAACGGCTTTGACGCGGCCTTTTCCGATGTGGAGCAGGCCTTGAGTGTTGAGGACGGGAGTGGCTGCGTAAATGTTGGGGTCGGCGTTTAGCTGGTTAATCAGGGCTTGGTAGTTGTGGATTTTGCCCATTGGTGTTATGACAACATCGCCGACGAAATTTTCGGCAGTATTTTCGAGAGTGTTGATGAAACCGCTGAAAAGGGAACCGACGACGATCAGCAGTGCCGCTGAGAGCGCGACTGCGGCGATACTGAGCAGGATCATTTTCTTTTTCCGCAAATATTTCAGACAGAGGAAATACTTTAGCATAAGGCGGTTCCGTTATTTATTTAGTTGGTTTGAGCAATGGGAAAAGCACGACGTCGCGGATTGTTATGGCGCCAGTGAGGAGCATGATCAGGCGGTCGATCCCTATTCCGAGGCCCCCTGCCGGCGGCATACCGTATTTTAGAGCGTTGATGAAATCTTCGTCCATTACCGCTTCTGTTTCCTGCTGGCCTTTTAGCTGATGTTTAAATTTTTCGTGCTGGACCTGCGGGTCATTTAGCTCGGTGTATGAGTTTGCAAGTTCCATTTTCGCGATTATCAATTCGAAACGTTCGGCGTAGTTTGGGTTCTGGCTGCTTGGTTTTGTCAGGACGCAAAGCTCAGACGGGTAATCAATAATGAATGTAGGATCGACAAGATTGTGTTCAACGGTTTCTTCAAAGACGTCATTGACAACAACCATATCGGCTTTGGATTTTTCTTCGATGCCGAGCTGACGGGCTTTTTGGCGGACGGCGGCAATGTCATTTATGTCACAACCGGCATATTCTTTTAGGAGGTCGGCATATTTTGCACGCCGCCATGGTGTTTTGAAGTTAACGGTCATGTCGCCGAATGTGAGTTGGTTGGAATCGCAGTGTTTTTCAATCAATGTGCTGACGAGATGTTCGGTCAAGTCCATCATTGTGTTGTAATCTGCATAGGCCTGGTAAATTTCCATCATGGTGAATTCCGGGTTGTGTCTTGTCGAGAGGCCTTCGTTCCGGAAGTTGCGGTTGATTTCGAAGACTTTTTCCATACCGCCAACGAGGAGGCGTTTTAAATACAGTTCCGGTGCGATGCGCAGGTAAAGGTCCATATCGAGAGCGTTATGGTGAGTTACGAAAGGTTTTGCGGCGGCACCGCCTGCGATGGCTTGCATCATTGGCGTTTCTACTTCGCAGAAATCTTTGTCGCGGAGGAAATCACGGATAGATGCGATTATTTCGCTTCGGGTTTTGAAACGCTGCATGACCTGGGGGTTTGCCCATAGGTCAACGTAACGCTGGCGGTAGCGGAGGTCAACATCGCTTAGGCCATGGAATTTTTCCGGGGGCTGCATAAGTGATTTACTCAGGATGGTTGCGTTTTCGGCCCAGATGGTAATTTCGCCGGTTTTTGTTTTTCCCAGCTGTCCTGAGACGCCGATTATATCGCCGAGATCGAGCAGTTTCAGCAAGGGCCAAATGTCGGGGCAAAGCTTTTTGCTAAAGCCAAGCTGAATGGTTCCGGAAGAGTCACGAAGCGTCATGAAAATGAGTTTGCCAAGATCGCGGTGGAGGACTATCCTTCCAGCGGTGGTGGCGGTTTGGCCTTCTTTGTCATCGACATATCTATTTTTTATGGAATCGGCTGATTCTACATTTTCGAACTTCTGACCATAAGGATCAATGCCAAGTTCACGGATTTTTTCTAATTTTTCAAGACGCTGCTGTTGTAAAGTGCTTTGGCTTTGCTCTTCCATGATTACCTTTTAGTTTTTATCTCGGGAGTAATGTTTGCAATTTTTGTGTCCTGGACAAGTTGATCTTTTACCAATTGCGCTTTTGCGACGAGTATGGCAATGGCAAGCTGGGGATCGGACTCGATGGTTTCCTTTACAGAGTAGCGTTTGATGGGCTCGCCGTTTACATGTTCTTCCTGGGTGAGGACGGCGTTGTCACGCTGGATGTCGTAAAGTGTTCTTATTTCATCGCTTCTTAGATCGACTTCGACATCGGGAGCAATGCCCCAATCTTCTTTGTCGAGTTTTTCGCGTTCGTAGCGATTTTTGACTCGCTGGCCGCTTGGGAGGTGGTAGTATGCCATGGTGTATTTGAGCTGGGCGCCATCGCCGGGGTAGGGGATAATTGTCTGTACCGAGCCCTTGCCGTAGGTTCGGGTTCCGACGAGTATGGCGCGTTTGTAGGCTTTGTCCTGGAGTGCTCCGGCAACGATTTCGCTTGCTGAAGCGCTTTGTTCGTTTATCAGGAGAATGACCGGATAATCAGGATGGACTTTTTCGGTGGCCACTTCCCATTGGGGGAATGAGCCGAGCCTTGGGCGGGTGCTGACGATGAGGCCTTCTTTTACGAACTTATCAACGATTTCTACGGCCTGGGTCAGGTATCCGCCGCTGTTGAAACGCAGGTCGATGATCAAGGCCTGCATGTCCTGTTTTTCCAATTGCTGGAGCTGTTTTTCGAGCTCATCGGCAGTTTGTTCAGATGTAAAGCTGGTGATCTTTACATAACCGATCTTGTCGTTTGGATCGATCATGTTGAGCCATTCGCCTTTTTCGTTTCGCTGCCACGAACGGACAGTGGCGACTTTGATTTTCGCACGGGTGATGTTTATGTCACGGCTTTTGTCGTCCTTTGGATTGCGGACAGTTAAAACAACGTCTGTACCTTCTGGGCCTGTAATTTTTCTTACGGCACATTCGATGGTCATTTCTTTTGTTGGTTCGCCGTTTACCGCTTCGATGATGTCACCAGCGTCAATGCCGGAATTATAAGCCGGTGTATCGGGCAGTAGTGAGTTAACTTTGAGCAGGCCTTCTGATTTGCTGATCTCGATGCCGACGCCTGAGAATTCGCTGGACATGGACTTCATGAAATCGTTGACATACCATGGCCAAATCAGGTTGGTGTGCGGATCGAGTTCTGCAAGTGATGCTGAGGCGTATTGGTCGATAAGGACTTCCTCGGAGACTTTTAATGTTTTTTTGTTCAGATCCAGAACCTTTTGGAAAATTTCAAGGAATTTGTCCCTGGAGATTCCGGTGATTGGTTTTTCGACTTCTTCGATTAATTTATTAAGACCTTTATCCCAAGCTTCGATAGCATTTGGACCTTGAGCGTAAGAAACAGAATTATTCGGTTCTAGTTTGCTGAGTACCTGGGCGAGGTCTTTGCTGCGTTTTAAAGATTTCAAGGCTACGTCGGTATAGTTTATCACAGTGACGTATCGGTAATCGAGAGCCATTATGGCTCGGACGAACATTTCGGGTTTAATGCCTTCGTGGCGTTCTTCGCTAGTTTCGCAGGGGTTGTCTATGAGTGAGGCTTTAATTATGGCTTTATTTGTGAGTTCATCGCGGTGTTCCTGCCACTGTTTGTTATCTTCGTCGAGAGCTGAGAGATAGCTGTAGGCGACCAGGAGTGATTCGAGCCACTCGCCTTTTTGTTCATGCTCACCGGCTTTGGTTAGAGCTTTTTCGATCGCTTTTTGGACAAGGGGTTTTTGTATGACCTGTTCTTTTTTATTGGGGTCAGCATAGTCAGCTGCTTTGATTGCAGCGGAGAAAATTGCTGCTATATCGTTTGTATCTTCGAGACCGTTAGCATCGGCAAAAGTTTGAAGCTTTTTGAGCTCGTCAATCTGCTCCTGATAAAGTTCTTGTTTTTTAGTCTGTCTTTTGTCCTGAATTTTTTTATATTGATCTAAAATTGCGTTTATTTTATTGATTTCAGGACTTTGAGCGTCTTTATAAGGCTTAAGTATAGCCTCGGCCTGCTCGAAATTGCCTGTTGAGATGAAATTGACAGCTTCGAGAGCGATCAATTTTTCTTTCGGGGTTGAAAATTCAGAACCCGTTATTTCCGATTGCTCGGCAGAAAAGGCCATATTCGGCACGGAAGCCATGAAGAAGACCGATATTAGTGCAACAAGATATACTTTTTTCATAATAAAAACCATATAACAAATAACCTACAATATATCCTGCCTTACGTTAGCAGGTATTTTGCAGGTACTAATAATCACTTTATATAGTGATAAAGCCCCCGGATTGTTCGTCCGGGGGCCTGAATATTAACAGAAAAACTGTTTTACAGACATTCCCCGGCTTTTCCAGCGCATCCGAGTACGTCGAGTTTATGCTTTACCATTTCATAGATGGCTTCGCGGCCTGGTCCAAGGTACTTTCTTGGATCGAATTCTTCAGGTTTTTCAGCATAAACCTGGCGAATTTTGGCCGTTAGTGCCATTCTTAAGTCGGTATCAATATTTACTTTACAAATTGCTTTTTTAACAGCTTCACTAATAGCTTCTTCCGGAACGCCCATAGCATCGGGCATTTTGCCGCCGTATTTATTGATCAGGTCCTTAAATTCCTTCAGAACGCTTGAAGAACCGTGCATAACCAGCGGAAAACCGGGTAATTTTTTCTGGATTTCCTCAATGACGTTGAATGCCAATTTTGGAGCGGTTTTGAACTTATATGCTCCATGGCTGGTACCAATTGCCACAGCAAGAGAATCTACACCTGTTTTTTCTACAAATTCGACTGCCTGTTCAGGCTTTGTCAAATGATTCATTATATCATCTTGTGAAACTCCGACAACATCTTCTTCGATTCCGCCGAGTTTTCCCAGCTCTGCTTCTACTACAACACCGTGGGCGTGGGCGTAATCTACGACCTGTTTGGTGATTTTGATGTTATCTTCGAAATCGTGGTGTGAACCATCGATCATTACTGATGTGAAACCATCATCTACGCACTGTTTGCAAGTTTCGAAGGTGTCTCCGTGGTCGAGGTGCATGCAGATCGGGATGTCGGGATTTTCCTGTACCGCGACATCGATAATCGCTTTGAGATAACTCATGCTGGCATATGAGCGAGCACCGCGTGATATCTGGAGGATCAGGGGGGCTTTCTTTTCAGAAACAGCTTTCATGATTCCCTGTGTGATTTCCATGTTGTTTACGTTGAATGCGCCTACGGCGTATCCGTTTTTGTAGGCCATCTCAAACATCTTTTTTGAGTCAACTAACGCCATTTTTTACTCCTTAATGTAAATTTCACCGTTAATAAAATATTTTACTTATTAATATTGACTGGTAGTGCCAGTAAGGCCGTAATACTTTCTTGAGCCTACCGCAAATTCCTTAATTCCCTCAGGCCAAATACTAAACAAAATTCCGCTTCTGTCAAGAGTAGAATCATTTGTTAATGTAATTGCCCAATTAATTTTGTTATATCGGCGTATAAAGGTTATTTCGCTGTCGATTGAACTGCCGTATTCGAAATTGTATTCCTGGCTGAAAACGAGTGTGTATCGTGGATTCAGGTTGTATGTCAGTGCGTAGAGCAGAGCGTGTGAACCTTCCTGGTCGAGAATTTCGACATTTTTGAGGTATCTGCTTCCGATGTAGTAGCTCAGGTCGGGGTAGCGGTAGTGGGAGAGACCGATGTTGAACTGCCCTACCGAAGAATCATCTATGTCGTAGTTGAGGTCGGAAAGTATGGAAGTTGTATCGGTAACATGCCATTGATATTCGGCATTGATCATATCTCGTCTGATACCGTAGCTGTCGGTGTCTCTTCTAAAGGGCAGCGGCTGGAAAGGTCTGTTCCATATGAAGTGGTCAGGAGCAGTCAGGTCATCCTGATCATCGGTAACGAAGGTTGCATCTATAGAAAGTCGCATCCAGTCAACTGACTGGTATTGGTCCGAAATCAGCCGCTTTGTTTGCCATCTTTGTTCGAGTCCGAAGTTCATAGTATCTCGCTGCTCGGAGTAGTCGTCAGATTCGGAGAAGAAGGCAAATTCGGCGTGGGGGTTAACGATATGGCGGATGCCGTTTACGTTCCAGAAAGAGCTGCGGATATTTTCGTTGACTGCCCAGAACTTTTTGGAGATTCTAAGGCCTGCTTCGCCGATGATGGTATCGTAGCTGCCCCGGTCGGCGGTTCCATTTAATGGTGCGTTAAATCCGTCGAGGTCCTCGTAGCCCACGGTTGCCGCGATATATGGTACGAAGTTTGTTCTGTGGTAAATTAATGGCAAGTCCAGTTCTGAACGAGAGTATGCAAAGGTATAAAACTGTTCGCTGAGGGTTGGGTCTGCAGCGGCTGGGGAATCATCATCATAACGCTGCCTGTATCTGCTTATCTGTGAATCGTTGAAGAAAGTGAAACGGTCATCGAATACTGATTCGCCAGTGAGGTGGTATTGAACGGTGGGCAGTTCTTCGAGTTCGTTAACGAAATCATTTATCCTTATTTTGCCCAGGATCGATAAGGCTTGATTATCCCATATTCTTTTTAGTTCAAGTATGTTTTCCTGCGCTTTGCCGGTATTAAATTCGTTTCGGTAGAAGCTTTCGATGAAGTTTCTGTCTGAGTAGTAGCTGGTTTCAAAGGTAAGCTGCCAGTCGTGGGGGAGGTAATGGCGATGTAGCATTCTGAAGCGACCGCGGAGGCTTTGTTCAGGGTCTATGTTTCGCCTTGTTCTGCCGAGGTCGTCTTCGCCGCTGTCGTCTATGATATAACCTAAAATGCTTCCGAAGTAATCATCTGCGGTGTAATCATATTTGATACCGGTGCCAATGCCTCTTTCGCTGTAAGCGTCCACAGCCAAAGTGGCTTTGACGCCTTCGGGCCTTTTCAATCCGAGCAGGCGATGAAGGTACCACTGTGTTTCCACGGAGAAGCCGAAATCGCTATCGTCGCTAATAGAGACTGTTTTCAAAGGGGTATCAGGTCGTTCGAAGTCTGTTACAACTTTTGGCCAGTAAAATAGTGTTGTATCATGATATTTTAGCCGTATATCTTCCATTTCGAGCATGTAGCTGGAATCGTCAAGTTCGCCTTGTGCTATGTCTTCGGGAGTGGTGTCAGTCAGGGCGATTGTGGAAGCGGTTAATTTTAGCTGGGGGTCGGCAAATTCGCTGCTGGCGATGGTAACGTCTTCGGCGGTGAAGCGGTTTTGGGCGATTTGGCGCATTTTGTCAGCGCGTATATAAACAGGTATGTCGCGGGATGGGTCGTAAGTTTTTATTGCGGAATCGACGGCGAGGCCCTGCTGTGTGTTGAAATCGTAGTAAAGCTGGCTTGCTGTTATTGTTCTTGATCCTTCTGTCATTACGACATTTCCGGTGAGGTAAATCGAATGGATGGGGCCGGAAGCGTCAATTGATTCCTGGCCTGTTTGCTGGGAGCCGATTTTTACCTGGTCGCTGGCATAGTATATAACGGCATTGTCGGCAGCCATTTCGAGCAGGTTTACGCCCTGGCTGATCTGCTGCCAGAGGTAAAAACGTCCGGTAACAACGACGGCGGTAAGCCCATCATCGGTTTGGAGTTTCTGGCTGTCGAAGATTACTTTTTCTGAGGTTGCGCTTGCGATATTTACGGGATATTTAATTTCCGGCCCTTCTAAGGGCTGGGGAGCGGGCTGGTCAGGAGCTTTTGCCGGGGCTGGTCCTGGTTTTTTTTCAGGCTGTTTTATTGCTACTTTATCGGGGGAAATGATCCTTTCGAT
>CAZITB010000063.1:0-16175 GCA_964542055.1 uncultured Candidatus Kuenenia sp. | reverse complement strand
GGCAACGCTGGGAAGCGACCCGAGCGCCTTGGTAATGCCATACGGCATGGGGCGAGGCCCATTTTGGGCTTCGTCCTCCAATATATGCCGGAGGCTGAAAAGCGATAAATCCAAGCTATAAAGCATCTTAAGTTACCAACTTTTTGGGAGTTGAACCAAAATTAAGGAAGAACCTGCCCAAAGCTGCTCCAGTATTCAAAGATACCGGAACTTTGGACAGGCAAATCTCAAACCGCAATAATTATCATTCGCTTATGAATACAATCTTTAAACTGTTTTTTTAAATCTTAATACTCAGTATTTAAGATTTTGTCCTCATATATGAGGGGTATTGTTAGGGGCCATTTCAAAACTGAAAATAACAGCGATATCAATATTAAAAACGCAGATTATAGCAGTTTTGAAATGGCTTGTAGTCATTATCTGAAAAATAATATGCAATAATATGTATTGCCACAGCCTGCAGATTAGAAAAGAAGGCATCAGTACTCAGCGAGGCTGTTCAAAACCCCGCATAATGCCATAGTGCAGATGGGTTGCAAAAAAATCATTGAATATATCTTTCTCAAAACTGCGTAAACCTGTAAACGGAGGCAAGACTCCGGCCAATACGCTTTACGCATCAATCATGCTGGAAATCAGAAAGAAAGGCGAAAATGCCCGTTTTATAAAAACTGCTCCCGGGAAATTTTCGATAAATGTGTAAAGCCAGGCATACTGGTAGTTATCTTCAAAAAGGCTTATAATCACCTTCCTTTGATGATATCCTAATCAATTGCTGAGTCAGCCAGTTACATTCTTGAAGAATATGATTCAATGCAGCCTTACGATTTCTGCTATGTCGAAGTAAAACCGTGATTATTGGCTTACGGCAATGCCTGCCGATTGCTTTCCATTTATTTACATCTTCTGGATTTTCATTGCCAAGAGCATTCACAAGACTCTGCATGAAATTCACATAATGTGCTTCTGTTGAAAGTATGCCATATTCCTTTTTTGTTGCGTTATTTAAGACATCTGCTATTTCAGAATCTCTCCCAAATCTCATGATTGTTTGAGCTATCGTAACAACAGCAAATTCAGGTGTGTTCGGAGTTACCATGTGCTCATTATGAAGCTGATTTTCCAGTTTAACTGCTTTTTTTGTGTTGGATATGATTTGTTCTATTCGACTTGAAACATCAGTAAGAATTTTTTTACAGCTTTTATGCTCGATATTGGCCTCAACTTCACGGTATATTCCAATTAACAAGTTCCATGCCCGCAGCACTTCGTCCCGAACATCAACGACCCTTTCAATGTGAAAAAGATTGGGCACAAAATTAGAGTTATTAACCGATTCGTCTGAAACGTATAAAAAAAGATAAGCCGCCTTAGTCAATTCATCATATTTTGAAAGTAGGTCCTGATTTCTTTGAACAATTTGTTTGTGAAAGGAACGTCTTAGTTTTTCCAGCAGGAACGTATCAATTTTTTCAGGTGCCATGTGCCAGAATTATTGCGATGGTAGTATATAAATGTTTATGAAATAGTTTGCGACGATGAATATTCGTGTGAAGCTTAGAGCTAATCATTTCGAGTTAGATGGTTGCATTCTGATTCATAAATCACGTAATTACATCAAGTCTGCCGTCATGATACAGATTCTGCAGTAATGAGAAATAATACGGAGAATCCTTTTGCTCAAGGACAGACTTAATATCCCTATCCTCAATGCACTCTCTGTAAGTATCAAGTAAACCTGCAATATTAGCCTCATATTTTCCTGACTCACCAATACGTTTAATTACATGCTGAACTACATGGCGTTGGAGGGCCTCCGGAATGTTGGCTGATTTCAGACATTCTAAAGCAGACCTGACGAGATACTCGTTAGAGGTATGACTTAGATTCAATATTTTGTAAACTGTATTTTTGTTTAACAGCTCAGATGTTTTTGAGAAATAGGTTAGAGCCGAATAAGCTCTCTCAGAGTCTTCGAGAAGTTTTTCTGCTTTCTTATAACTGAGATTTGACTTATCATTTAACGGTTGTTTATTTAAAGCGGGAGCAACAGGGGTATCTGAAGAAATGCTGTGTTCCTTTTCGGCTGTAGCTCTGTTGTCACCCTCAAGATAGCATCTGATTTTGTGTAATGTTTCCCGGATGGCTTTGCCTAATTCCATAGGACAGGATTTTGACCTATGGAATACCATTTCTGCGATCTCTGAATCAACCGCATGACTGCATTTTCCAATCAGCATTATGGCAATCTCAGCTACGTTTAGATTTGTATCATATATTTTAGGGGCAATCTTTCTTAGAGCAGCATTATCGATCCTATGGCTTACCTGACCAAGAAGACGCAATGAGCTTTCCACTTTTGCGATATCGGGATTTTCTAATGTATCAATCAACATCCCAATACCCTTATCCGTAATGTATTCCCCGTTTCGTTCCAAAATATTATACGCTGTTCGGCCCCCCCATATCATACTCTTTGATAGTTTTTCAATTAAAGGTTCTATTGCATCGTCCTGCTGAATGCGAATAAGAGCTTCTTCGGCATCAAAGCGATATAATGGGTGTTGCAGTGGGAATTCAAGTCGTTCTATAATGCAGTCTTTAATTGTGCTGTCACATTTTGTTTCTGCGACCAACTCTGATGCTAAATACAGCTTTGAGAAAATAAAATTATCTTTTTCAGCCAGTATCCTTTCAACAACATCGCTTCCCTTGATACCTGTAAGAAATTTTAACACCTCCTTCCACTTAAGATTCCATTTTTCTTTAAGAACCTTCTTAATCAGGGCATCATCATTTGAAATATGAATAGCCGCGAGGTATTCCTGAAACGACAGGTGAGTAAAATGGACGTATTTATCAATCCCTTTGTCTCGGTTCGCAATCAAGTTGATGAGTCCATATTTGAACAGGTCGTCAACATCAGACTGAACAGCATTATGCAAGAACTCAAAGGGAATTACCTGCAGAAAAGGCTTGTCCTGTGCAATTGCTTCATAGGCCAGTTTCTCGCAATCTTTTCGGATTCTTTGAGATTGGCTGTGCCCAGCTTTCAGCCCGTCATGATGGTGCGGATCAAAGATATGATCCATAAAATACTTATACAGTTCAGTTCGATTAGAAATATACTGGATATTCTTCTTATGAATCAGCAGCCTGACCATATACGCAAGCATTGGTACAGACAGTACATGACTACACTGGCGGCATAATGAAGCGGCATGTGTATAGTGATCGCCAAAGTATTGCTCTATCGCAGTATGGTTGAAAGGTTTAAGTCTCAGGAAGGTTACTTGAGAATCCTGTTCCAAATGCATGACAGCAAATGGCCGGGAGGCAATAATCAGTCTATTGCCTAATAAGGTAATCAGCTTATCTGAAAGATGTTTATAAGCGGTTCCATATGCGTCGATCTGATCCAGCCCGTCAATCAGAAATACAAGCTTATCCTGATATTCTAAGAGGAAGGATGTTTCATCTTTGTCTTTGAAATACCCCTGAAAATATGCTCCTAACTTTTTAATAAAACCTTCATAGGTGCCAGCATCCTTAATCAGAGGAATAACCGAATCTGCGCGAAGATAGATGGGGATCAAATCAACTTTATTGATTAGCTCCAATTGTTGCTTAAGCAGGAAGGTTGTTTTTCCGCAGCCTGCTTCACCACTGAGAATGTAAATTCCTTGAGGTTTCAGTAAATCTTCAAGATCGTAATCTGTCCAACTGCGAGAATGGTCGGCAGGTGATGCGTAAAGATTATTACTATCAGGAACTCCAATTTGAAGTTCCAGTGAGCAGTAGTCATTCTGCTGATGCAACTTGTCATTCAGAAGATGCAGGGTCTGTTCTTTAAGGCGATGGCGAAACTCAGTTGGTCTTTGATCTGGCATTGCTTCAGAAAGCGGTATTTCGTTAACTGAACAATGCGATATTGTTGCATGGTGATCCGCACATGCAAGAAAATATCCGCAACGCACAGTCACCCCATTCTCATCTCTACAATATTCATTAAAAAGTTGTATTGGCGGCTTGATATTATTTATTTCAGAATACTCTTTAAGACAATAATTTAAATCCCTATGTTTTAATGTTATAAAGGATTCACTCTTTTTAGAGTAGTATTTTTCACGAATATATTCCCGTTTTTCTCCACAGGATTTAGATATGTTTATAAGAAATGCAACTAAATCATTCCTTTTTTTGGGACTGATATTTAAGACGCTATATTCAAAAATATATTTAGCAATACTTGATTTATGTACATGAACAATTTCGTCATGTAATTTTTTGATGTATTTTCGAACGTCCAAGTTCATGACGCTATTCCATTCAGCTTAAGTTGATATTAGTAAATACGTTACGCAAATAATACAAAAAACCTGCGGAATTGTCAATCACTTCCCTAATTGTCCACTTTTAGCGATCTTTTCTGCACGACGTAGAATATCACCTTCTCTGGTTCTACCATTTTGAGGATACATTGGTTCATATGATCCGGCATAGGAAATCTCGAAAAAACCCGGACTATTTCTTTTATCATGTAAATGCCGCCCAAATTGAAGACGACTGGATTCTAAATTATCAAAACAAGATTTAACTGAAGTATTAGCATGATGCATGTCTTCGGCATATTTGGGAGCAAGTAATTTTTGCCTCAATTCATCATCCGCAACAACAAACTCAATAAATTCCCTGCCGTAATCTCCTTCAGTAAATCTTTGAAGAAGAACTTCTCTTGGCAGGTATAATTGTCCACGTTCAAAACTGCAGTCCATCCCCACCATATCACTCAACGGCAAACTTCCTTCGTCACTTGCATCAAAAGATGCATCGGTAATTTCTTGATTATAGAATACGACGATAGGACTATCTTTTGAACCATACATCCGGTTGAGCCAGTATCCTCCTTGCTCAAAATTATCCAGATTTTTCAAATTAGGCGTAAAGCCATTACTTTTCAAGATATCATCCAGCTTTTTAGTAAAACTTGAAAATGGCCACGGATGTGCAGCCGGTTCTCCGCCCGCATTGTATGGAGGTAAAAGTATCCATTCTTTTGTCATGGCAAGAGAGAATATGATTCCATTTATATAGTTGTCGCTTATTAGTGACAACAGATTGCCAGAACTCATCTGAAATCCCTTATGACATCTCGATATTGGTGTGATAACTAGTGTGACTTTTGCGAACATAAAGCATTATATCCATTTATATATAAAGCACTTATAAAGTGTCGCCAATGTAACGCTAATGTTTCCGGAAAGCATTTTTTTATTGCTCAAATATGCTTCATACTTCTGTTGAAAACCCCAATAACTTAACCATCATTTGGAGAAATGCTATGAGCAGAATTGCGTACTACAACGGAGTTGAAACCAAAGCAGTCACTTCTATCCGATTTCAGGAAATCTATCAGAAATACGTTGATGTTGCTGAAATATTTACGCGGAACCAGTTGGAAACAATAGCCCTCTACTACGGCAAAGGACTTACTCAAAAGCAAATTGCAGAAAATCTTGGCATAGACCGCAGGACTGTCAGCGGCAGACTGACACGTGCTCGTCAAAGACTTGCTGTTTACCAAAAACAGATGCGGGCAGAGCAATTCCGTCTTTTAAGAAGCGAAAGTTGGCAAGATGAAGAATAACAGAGCGCAGTTTAGTGATGTTGAAGCTTAAGGCCTTAACCAAACTCGAAAGTTAACCAATACTTAAGGAGAAACAAATGTCAAAAGACTTAACTGCTATCTATCAAAAGTATGCCGATGTCGCCGAGATTTTTACATTGCCTCAATGGCAGGCTATCTGCCTTGTCTATGGCGAGGAATTGTCTCAGGAAGAAGCAGCAAAAAAACTCGGAATCAATCGAAGGACTGTAAGCAGCAGATTGAAACGAGCGTATGCAAAGCTTGTCGCTCATCAGAAGAAATTGCGTGATGAGCAGCTCAGAAAGTTTCGTCAAGAAATTGAAGAAAACTGATCGAAAGGCAGGCAAATATGGCTTGGAACAAAAAATGGTATGACAACATCCCAGATTACTTCAGGCTGATCTCACGGTTCTTTTTGTGGATCAATAGCTTGATCTTGCTGTTGCTGATGGTGTGGCTTAGCGGAAAGTTTGCTCTGCAGCTTATTCAATGGCTGGATAGAGTTCTATTTTCAAAACCGTGGTAAAGGAATGAATGATATGTTTGATCCATTAAGAAAAAAGAAGCGTCAGATTGTTAATACACATCCAGTAACTGGTCAGAAACGGATTATCGAATCCATCGAAGAGGATAATTACTTCGAAAATGGTGCAATCAATTCCAGTGAGATTCAGACTGTCGAACCGCTCAAATGCGGCTGTATTACTCAGGCCGCTGGTCAGTGCAGTGAATGCTACGGTTTAGTCTGCCAGCGACATCTAAACCACTGTTCCAGTTGTCACAAACCGCTGTGTGGGGAACACCATTACGATGTGAAAGTAAGCGAATACGGCACAATGCCCATGTGCAAGTACTGCAGGGAGGCATATAAGCGGAACACTCTTCATCGTAAAGTTACGCGTTTTCTCCTTTCTCCCTTTATTGATTTTGAGGACTAATTGTGAGAAAGCCGCATTATCCATATCTAGCAGAAGAGATCGCGTGGGGAGTTCAAAACAATCTCTTTAATGATCCACATGGTCGAGCCATGATCAAGCTATGGAAATTGGGCTTATGTGATGACGTAATAATCGGCATGATTCGCTACAGAATCCACAAACATCAGATGCAGGAACTATTCAGTGACCACCCGTTCAAAATTCCGCCCGGAGGCGAGCTATGATATTTGGATATAATAACAATAAAAAGCCGCTTGTGGTAAATCCTCAGATATTCAACGAACACGCTTTAATATTGGGAAGCAGCGGCAGTGGAAAAACAAATCTGCTAACTCACTACATGATGCAGACTGCGCCAGATCAACGGGGATTTTGGGCTTTTGATTTTCGCAAAAAGGAATTCTCGCCATTGAAATTTGCTCTCAAGGAGCAAAACTGTGAAATAACTATCCTGTCAGGTGATCAGCTCAAACTCAATATCCTTCAGCCGCCTCAAGGTGTTAAGGTTAATATATGGGCAGTCATTGTATCTGACCTGTTGTGTGAAGCGTTATCTTTACCTCCGAGAGCAAGCAGACTTCTGCAAAGCCACGTCTCAAATCTCTTTCATCAATATGAAATTTCTGAGCAGAAACAATACCCAACACTTGAGCATTTGAAATCATCTGTTGAGAAAGATAAAAAAGCCAATTATCAGTCAGCCCATTCGATTCTTGACGGGCTAGAAACTCTGCTTTCGGCTCACGGTAAAGTTCTAACCTTTCATCAAGGATGGCCGGTTGAGGAATTAGCCGAAAAGAAAATTGTTTTTGAATTTGGCGGGTTCCCTGAAACAGCTAAAAATCTGATTTTAGGTTATTTCCTGATTTCTGAATTTACTCGTCGAATCGAAGCTGGTTTCAGCAATTATAAAATGAATTTGCTTATCTTTTGTGATGAAGCCCAGCGTCTTATTAATACCTCTGCAATGGGCAATGTCATCCGAAATCAGATCGGTCTTATCAGAGGCACGGGAATCGGTCTTGTACTTTGTGCCCAAAGCAGCAATGACATCATCCCGGAAGTATTCAGCAATACAGCAACAAAAATCCTGGGCCGCTGCGGAAGCTTTGCTGACTATCAGATGATGGGTCGGGCAATGGGCCTTAATGCCGAGCAACTTCAGTGGGCACGGTTGAAACTTAAAGCGGGAACATTTATCGGCCAGATCGGCTCGTGTCATTGGCGCTATCCTTTCGTGTTCAGCGTCCCAAACATGCAAAACATTAAGGTTCCCCATATTCCCGATCCAGATGCTAATCCCTTGGGCTATCTTCCGATAGTTTCTGTTGTTTCCGACGATGAGCCCAAGGAAACAACAGTGGAAACAAAATCCATTCTGGGAAGCCCACAGGAATACAGCCTGCTCAAAACGATTATCGAAAATCCTATGCAGCCCAGCAGCAGTTATATCAAGTCTGCCGGAATCAGTTCTAAGACTGCAGTGAAGGTTCGAAAATCCCTGCTTGCCAAAAAAATGATCAGGGAGCACTCACTCGGCACTGGTGCAAACGGCAGGGGCAAGATTCTCTTGGAAGCTTTGCCGGAAGCTGGGGAAGCCATCAAACTCTATGAAAGTGCAGGTGAATAGATGCGTGGACAATCTTTCCACAATTTCATAGCTGATCAGGCTGCCCATAAATTTCAGGCTCTCGGATGGGATGTAGAAAAAGAATATCCCATTGAAATGCCTGATGGCAGGACTGATTATGCCGACATCTATGCCTGCAAAAATGGCAGGGTTCTGCTGGCTGAAGTCGAATCTACGGTGCGAAATCTCAGCAGCAATATCGACAAGGCTGCTGCTCTAAACCTTCCGTTAATTGTCATTTTGCCCAACCGGAAGACCCTCAAGGCAGCCGTTCAGAAGTACAAACGCAGGAAAAAGCTACCCCGATCCCCGCCAGTTATTTTTCTGCTGTTATCGCAGATTACAGGCCAAAAACGCATATATTTCCCGGAAAAAAGCACTTTTTCCCTTGGCGAATAGACATACGGAAACACAGGAAAAAGGAAAAAACCAATGAGAATACACAAAAACAACTTAGCCAGACTGATAGCCGCAATTCTTTGTTTTATCGTGATCATGGCCGGAAGCAGTAATGTTGCGGCCTTCTTCGATGCGGTTGCAAACCCCGGACATTCAGGACACGAACCGGCAGAAATCTTGATCGGCGGCATGCTCTTTTGCATTGCTTTGATCGCTGCTGCTGGAGTGTGCCGGATATTTTTCGATAGAAACTAACCCCTATTTTCAGAAAGGACAAGACTCATGAGAATCAATCATTTACGAGACACGGTTGCAGGAAAACCAATGGATGTTCAGTTTAACGAAATCGTCCCGGTAAAACCACTGCCCGAATCAAATCCAATAGAGTTGATTGAAAGGATCAAACAGGAGTTGGGGCTAAGCGATAACATCCGCAACATCAATGGCGGCCAGCTTCCAACATATAATAAAGGTTAACAACCAGCGGGGCTGCACCATCAGCCCCACATTTTCTCAAGGAGACAAACCATGCTCGAAATTTTGAAACATCCAGATCGAGTCTTAAAGGAAGCCGAACTTATTTCAATGCGATTTGGCGAGATTGATTTTGAAGATGATTGGATTCTAATAAACAGATTTGACATGCCACCCGGATTTAATCGAGACACTTCCAGAATGCTTATTGATCTTCCGCTCAATTTTCCGGAAGTTCCCCCAAATAGATTTTATATTGATCAGGGGGTCAGACTTACTGATGGCAGTAAACCGAGACACTATTTTGAAAAAGATTATGTGAGTAAAGAACTTCGAGGGATGGGCTTCGCATGGTACTGCGTACATATCAAAAAATGGAAACCCAATTTTAATGATATGTTTGCCGGCTCAACCCTGCTGAAAGCAATTGACGCATGTTATCAGGCTATAGCATCGGAGGTGAGATGATGAGAACAGAAATGATTTTTACTGAACAGGACTATGAACGAGCTAAAGAGTATCTGCTCCAAAATGAGCAGGAGCAGTTCTGTTTTGCTTTGGGCGGCATCAACAAAACCGACAAGTGCACTCGCATTCTGGTTCGAACACTGATAATCCCCGACAGCTCATGTCTGGAGAGTCAGACACCGACCAGAATTGTACCAAAGCCGCAGTTTATCCAGCATGTCTGGCATCTGGCAAAGGAAAGTAATTCCAGCCTTATCAATATGCACTCGCATCCATTCAGTAGCGGATCTGTCAGATTCTCCTGTATTGATGATGCCAGCGACAGCCAGAGTTTCCCAAAAGAAGTCGAAGCTCTTGGCAGCGGCCCCCATGTAAGTATGGTCTTTGGTCAAAACAGTGTTTATGCACGCTGGTATGATGAGCAGAGCAAGGCAATGAAAGCCTTTGATCGTATCCGAGTCATCGGAGAAAGCTCAATAGAGATTCTGCCAACCTCATCACCGCTGCATAATGCACAGTCAGGTAGTATCAATGACACTCTCTACAACCGGCAGGTTCTGGCATTTGGCCCCGAAGGTCAGCTAAAGATCAGCGACACAACTGTCGGCATCATTGGTGCGGGCGGTATGGGTGCTGAGGTATTCGTGAAACTGGTTCGTCTTGGCGTTGCAAACATCATCATCAGCGATTTTGACAAGGTCGAATCAACCAACCTCAACCGACTAGCAGGAAGTACCTTAAGGGATGCCGCTGCGAAGACCAAAAAAGTTGATATGCTCAAAAACTATGCAATGCTCATCAATCCTAAAATCAATGTTACAGCATTGGACGAAGGGATCGAAAGTGAGGCCGTCCAAAAAGCAATGAAATCATGTGACATTCTTTTCGGCTGCACGGACAACGAGTCCTCAAGGTTTATCACTAACAATCTTTCTGCCCGCTATATGATCCCTTATATCGATACCGGTACCGGAATCAATAGTGTAGATGGAGCAATTATCGATGCCGGTGGCCAGGTCAGGATATCTCTGCCCGGGATGGGTTGTCTAAACTGCATTGACGGAATTGATCTTAATACCGCACGACAGGAAATGCTCCCTGAAGATCAGCGAAATATTGCAATCCAACGTGGATATATCGCAGGTGAGGATGTCAAGGCCCCGGCAGTAGCTTCACTAAATGGCGTTATTGCTAATCTGGCAGTAACTGAATTCATGGGTTATGTGACCGGATGCAAACCTGTTTTTAGGTATGTCTTTTATGATTTTATGAAAGCAACAACATTTACCACAGACTTCCCTTCGTTTTCAGGATGCAGCTCATGCAGTCCATACAGCCTGTTCGGTGCTGGTGATTCCGGTAAATGCTTTCCAGAAGGGATCAAGATTTATGATATCAATCAAAAGAAAGGAACACAGACAATGGAAAATAATATAGAAACTATTATCGCATCACTTATAGACAATGCTAAGAATTCTGGTTTTGAGATTGAAGGCATTGTGACAGACCTGGTAATTATTCTCAAAGATGTCGTTCTTGGGCAATCGTTTAGCCGGGAATCTGCTGATGTAAAGATTGAATTTGATCTTGATAATCAGCCGCAAATCTATCTCTCAAGTTCTGCAAGCCTTTATGATAATGAAGATGTATGCCCGCACTTTCTTTCCAGAACTAAAGGAAATGCCTCTTGGCAAAAGCTTTGCCCATGTATCTTCTCTGAAATCGCCTCAGATGAAATGTTCGAATTCATTGTCTGCTTGAGCGGTTTTCTTGCAAATCCAAACTTCTGCGGATTGATGGGATGTTCGATGAAAGATGAAACTACGGTTCAGCCTATGCCCTTAGATGAAGCACGACCGTACTCTGTAGTGTCTGTCGAAGTAGTTTCTGAAAAGAAGCCATAAGAAATAACCCAGTAGTTATGGAGAATGAACATGAAAGATATTATATCGCTTTTTGTAAATCTCTTTGCCATAGGCCTGCTTATTTGTGGTTCACATCATTTTTACTGCATGATGGCAGAACTTTTTAAGGAAATTCGGGACTACGACAGGTGGAATCGGTGGAAAGAGGATAATCCTCAAAAGTACACCGAACTTAAACAGCAATTTACAATCCTAAAACCTTCAGGCAAGAAAAAGCCAGATAAGTCACCCTGTGACGATTACGGGGGGCGCAAATGCGGCAAATAGCCCCTGAACATCTTAACCCTGACCAGTGTCGCCAAGAACTGGTGGAAATTCTGGCCAAAGGCCTAATCAGGCTGCAAAAAAGCCATATTCTGGCCCTTGAAAAAACTTCTGAAGAATATGCAGAATATCCTCAGAATCAACTTGATGAATCCTGAAATTCATGGCTCATATGCGACCCGATGGTTAACAGAAGTGAATGTAAAATATTAATCGGAGTATGCCTATGAATATCGAAAAAGAAAAGGTGAAGCTGCAAAGGATGACGGTAAGGCAGCTAAAACAGAAATATGCCGAAGTCTTCGCTGAACTTAGCCGTTCTGGTAATAAGGAATGGTTAGTTAAGCGAATCCTATGGGGTATTCAGATGCATCAAGAAGGTGATATTTCACTGCGTGCAAGAAAAAAAGCCGAGGAGATCGCCCGGATGAGCGATATCCGAACGACGGCTCCGAAAGCTAAGCCAAAACCACCTGAAAGCAAGAATATGGTTACCGTTCCTGTTCGTTTCGCTCAAGACTCTCGTCTACCGATGCCCGGAACGATTATTACTCGCAACTATAAGGGCGAAGTGATTGAAGTAACGGTTCTGCCCGACGGCTTTCTGTTTGAGGGGGAGAAATACCGCTCCCTCTCATCTATTGCTAAGGTGGTGTCAGGCTCGCACTGTAACGGTTACGCCTTCTTTAATCTGTCCAGAAAGGAGATGAAGTAGTGGTAAAGCCCAAACCTGCAATACGTGCAGCAATATACTGCCGCAAATCAACCGACCATGGGCTGGAACAGGATTTCAACTCTCTGGATGCCCAGCAGGATGCCTGCGAATCCTATATCGCTTCTCATGCTCCTGACGGCTGGGAGTACGTTGACAGTTTCAGCGATGGCGGATTCAGCGGCGGCACAATGATACGGCCCGGTCTGCAAAAAATGATGGAAGATATCAAGCAAGGCCTTATCGATATAGTGGTCGTTCAAAGGGTAGATCGTCTCAGTCGTTCGTTGATAGACTTTTCAAAAATGATGGAAGTCTTTGATGAATACGGAGTTGCTTTTGTGTCAGTCACACAGCAATTTGATACATCAACATCAATGGGTAAACTGATACTGCATGTCCTGCTTTCATTTGCTCAGTTTGAACGTGAGATGATTGCCGAACGAACCAGAGATAAAATCGCTGCTGCTCGTCGAAAAGGCAAATATTCAGGGGGCAGACCATTGCTTGGATATGACATTGAACGTAATGAAAGCGGCTCGCGCCTTGTAATCAATACTGAAGAAGCAAAGCAGGTAAAAGAAATCTTTGGTATGTACCTCAAGAACAAGACGCTTATCAAGACCGCCCAAGAGGCCAGCATCAAAGGCTATCATACCAAACGATGGGTAACTAAAAAAGGCAAAGTGATTGGTGATAAGAAATTTGATAAGGCTAAAATACATTGCCTGCTCACTAACATCACCTACCTTGGCAAAACAAAATACGGCAACGAGATTTACGAAGGTGAACATGACGCTATTATCGATGAGCAGATATGGAAAGATGTTCAGCGGCTTTTGACTAAAAACAGACATAGCGGCGGAACCTCTGGATACGGCGGACAGAATTATTACCTCCTTAAAGACTTGCTTCACTGTTGTCATTGCGGATGCGGCATGGGGCACACATATACTGTTCGCAAAAATAGGCGATACCGATATTACGTGTGCAATCATGCGGTCAAAAACGGACGCAGTTCATGCAATGCTCCATCTGTATCTGCTCCGGCAATCGAAGACTTTGTGATTGATCAGGTCAGGGATTTTGCCCGTGACCCTCAATTAATGCTGGATGCTCTCGAAGAGGCTAACGTCAAGTCTATTCGTAAGAGGCGGGAAATAGAGCGGGAATTAAAAATTCTCAACCGACGATTGCCAAATATCCATCGTAAGCTGCGGCTACTGCTTGATTCCCCTAATGGTGATGTTTCTATGCGAGTTCACGAACTGAATGAAGAATTAAGAATGGCAGAAGGCAGAAAAGCAGACATTGTCCACGAGCTTGAAACCTTTTCAGGAGACTTACCCAGTAGGGACGCTGCCACGGAAACTTTCGCTGATTTCAATCAGATTTGGGATACCCTGAGTCCAACTGAGCAGCAGCGTGTTTTGAATCTGCTTATTGAAAGAATCGATTATGACGGTACACCCGACAACCAGCAAGTATCAATAACGTACAGAGAAAACGGCATAGGAAACCTTATGCTGCAGGAGGCCAAATCATGAAACCGCTCACTGTGAAATATGATATCAACCTGACAAACGGCAAAAAAGGCCGTAAAGAAATATCAATTGATGCGCCGGAAGAAAAGCCCGTCTTTGTTTCAGGCCGGATTCCCCGTGTCACCCGTATGATGGCACTGGCTATCCATTTTGAAAAACTGATTACAGACAAAGTCGTCAGGGACTATGCAGAAATAGCCCGTCTCGGTCATGTCTCACGGGCAAGGATGACGCAGATTATGAATTTTCGTCTGCTTGCACCAGATATTCAGGAAGCTATTTTGAATCTGCCAAGAGTGGAGAAAGGCCTTGATCCCATCCGTGAGCGAATGATTCGGGAGATGGTGCTGGAGACTGACTGGAGAGAACAGAGGCGGGTATGGAATAAACTTAGCAACTGAAGACATATCTACCGGTTACGGACACACCGGACAGAGAAATCATAGTCCTTATAGGCGTCGTAGTTGAGGACGCCAGTGTTCATAGAGACGACGTAGGCATCGCCAGTATCCGACGATGGCGTCGTTCCTGTCCAGTAGTGCAAGTTTTGCCAATCCGAAGGATCTTCGCTATAACCATGCGTGAACACACCATTCATGTATCGTGCAAAACAATCCTCTCCTGCGCTTTCACAACTATAATCAATCAATGTCGCTCCTTCGCTTGCCGTGGGCAAGCGCCAATCAGTGTACCCACCAGTCTCCACTGTGTCGCAATAAGTTATCGAATTGTTCCAATAATTAGAACTTGTATAGTTAGCTGCCTTTGTCCAGATAATGCCCGTATCAGTATCAACAACCGTCCCATCACCGACATCGACAAACGATTTTTCACCATCTGAGAGCGTGATGCCTGTTGTCGACCCGCGGACACAAATCGCTCGTACGCTTGCCTGAGCCGCATTTGCAGTTCTGCTTCCGTAAAAATATCCGTCTCCAAAAATAAGATACCAGTAGTAAGGATCACTTTGTGATGTAGACGACCAATAGTAATCATTGACCCACTCACCATTCGGCGAGGGATTTCCCGTAGTACCACTGTTCATAACGGTCGTCAGTTCTACAATGTTAGGCACTCGCCAGTCATCATAACCGCCTTGGTCCAATTCACCACAATACGTAATAGCATTAGCTCTTGTAATATCTGCGGTTTCATTCGTCGTCCAATAGAGTCCGGTATATTCATCTTTTATTACGTTGTCTGAAAGGGAAGTGAATGATTTTTCAGTGCCGTCGATATAGCCATCTTGTCCGTAATGAGACGACGTGCAAGAAACAGGGCCATTCCATAGCCGGATGCACCTGTCAAATCGTAACAGTAAGACGAAGTCTGACCTGTATGCAATTCACTGCCTTGGGCAATTTTACCAACGAGTTTTACATCAGGCTCAATCAGATATTGAGCACTTGTTGATATATCCGTGTACGTCACATTGAAAGCATAATCGAAGCGACTGCCTTCATTGAGGCCAATAACACCATAGCAGGTAATCTTTTTGGTTTGTCCTTGCTGCAGAATTGCCTTGTATGGGTACAAAGAACACTTCTTGCCATTGATCCACATCTCTTCAATTCGGATCGTTGTCGGATCGTTGTTGGTAAACTGCAGCAATGTCGAATGAGAATCCTGTTTGTAATTCGTGATACCAATTTTCAGCGAAGCAAGCTGTAACTTTGCAGAAGATTCAGATGCACCGCCGCCTATTGAAGGAATTCCACCCAAAACACCAATTACAATCAAAGCTATAACGATCACGACAGCTACGATTATCAGATATTCTGTTGCTGTCTGAGAGCGTTTATCATCCCTTTTCTTTACAACAATTGGGGCCACCTTATTATTTTGTTCTGAACTTATATTTAATGTTTCTGGGCCATAAATAGCTTAAGTGCACGCTATTTGTATCTTACAACCAAAAACATCAGCCAGATCATATAACCGCCTGATACTAAAAGCATGACTGTAACAAGACATTTTGCCAAGCTCACATATGGGAATTTGAGCCATCCTTGGTGTAGAATAATCTCTGTGAACAGCAACATCCAGAATAATTGGACAACCAGATATAAGCGTACTGCATTTTCAATAAACTCTTTTCCGATTTTCATAAACAATCATCCGAGAAGAAATGTTTTATAAAATTTTCGCTTACCAACATGTCTCATGCAGCT
>CAZITB010000062.1:0-16315 GCA_964542055.1 uncultured Candidatus Kuenenia sp. | reverse complement strand
TAAAAAGGCTTTTTTCCGGTTTTTTTATGGGCGGTATGGGTCAATTCAGAATATCGGCTACATATTTGGAAAAAAATTAATAAAAATCTACAATTTAACCATTTTTTTATTGACTAAACATATTTTACATTTTATAAAATGTAAAGTATATTGAGAGTCGGCAGGAAGCCGGCTTATTGTTCTGGTAATTTGTTGGTTGCCTGGAATTTACAGATGAGCGGTTTTTGAGCACGGCGGTAAAAAAAACTGCTTTTTAAAAATCCTGGAACTTTTAGGATTGGAAGGCAAATTTTGAGATTAGAAAAGTCAACTTCTTGTAAAACAAGTGATTATGAAAGCTTTATAAATCAAAGGACCTAACTTTAAATAAATATGTGAAAACGAGATTTTAGATTTTCTCGTTTTTTTTATTTTACAGGCGGGTATTTAATATGCAGAGATTAGGACAAATAGAAAAGTTTCAAGTGCCGGAAAAACTTTACCGGATCGGTGAAATTGTCAAAAGCACACCTTTTAGCAGGCAGACAATCCATAATTACACGATTATGGGGCTGATCCAGGAGTCTAAATGGACCGATGGCGGTCATCGCTTATATGACGAAAGTGTTTTTAATCGTCTTTCACAGATAATGGAACTTCGTAAAACCAGAACATTGTCAGAAATACGCGAATTATTCGCAAAAAGGAATTGATCATGTGGCAGGGAGGCCATTTTTGAAATTGGACAATGATAAAACCGGGCAAGATGTTGTTTTTCTGCTAAAGCAGCAGAGGAACTTATATCATCAACTTAGAAATCTTGCCGAAAAACAAAGCAAGATAATGTGGGCTGATGCATCTCCCGAAGAGCTGGTTAGGATATTGGAGGGCAGAAGAAAGCTGATCGAAAAATTACGCGAAGTCAACTCCAAACTCAAACCCATAAGAGCAAACTGGCAAACAATCAAAGTCAAATTAAAAGCCCCTGAAATAGTTCAGGTTCAAGAGCTGGCAATGTCAGTTTCTTCTTTAGTGATTGATTTGAAACAAATAGCAAACGGAAAAGAACAGTCCAAGGATATTTTAAGCGATACAGCCCATTTGGCTGAAGAATTCGCAAGTGAGATATAATCGCGGAAGGGATAACATGAAAACGGAAATGATGCCGGTAACAGATAACATAACAGAAGTCCTTGTGATGATCATGGACTTTACAAGGGCTCGTCATAAGCTGCTTATTGAAAATTTAAATAATGTAAATTCTAAAGATTATATGCCAAGAGACCTTGATGTTGACGGATTTGCAGTTATAATTAACCGGGCTTTAAGTGAGCATTTAAAAAATGGACGTTTGGCACTGGTTGACAGTGAAACGATCCGTTTTGAGGATAGAGGAAGTTTTGATGCCAATGCGATTGATGATTACTCTTCCAAAAAGCTCTTTGACAGCGATATAGAACAGTACCTGGAACTTCAAAAGAAAAAGTTAAGTGAAAATTCATTTAACAGCAGATTAGCTGCGGAACTGCTTAAGAGGAAACAGGCAAACAGTTGATTTATTAAGCAGGTTTGAATTGCCTGTAACTAACTGGAGATTTGATGAATTACAACGGTGAATATTTACGAGAGCAGATGCAAAATCAGCCTGCCAAATGCAGTGTTATTGCAGTGGCAAGCGGTAAAGGCGGAGTTGGTAAGAGCAGCTTATCAACCAATCTTGCGCTTTGTCTGGCATCAGAAGGCAAGAAGGTTGTATTGTTCGATGCCGATATGGGACTTGCGAACCTGGATGTGATAATGAATGTCAGCAGCCGCTATAATCTTTCTCATTTTCTATCAGGCCAGAAGTCAATCGAAGACATTATAGCTGTCGGCCCTTATGGAGTTGAAATTGTCTGTGGAGGCAACGGGATCGAAACTCTGGCTGATATGACTGATTTTGAAAGACAAAGACTGGTTCGGGAACTGGACAGGCTTGCTGAAAACACTGACGTTTTGATCATCGATAACGGTGCCGGTATTCAAAAGTCGATTATCGGTTTTTGCCTATGTGCTCAAAGCGTGATGGTTGTAACAACGCCTGAGCCGACAGCGATCACCGATGCTTACGCTCTTATCAAAGTTCTATCGAGCCAGAAATACAGCGGCAGAATAAACCTGGTCGTGAATATGGCTTCAAATATTGAAGAAGGTAAGAAAGTTTACAGGCAAATATCATCAGTTGCCAGCAGGTTTCTCAATACCGATGTTTATGAAGGCGGAATAATCATTAAAGATGAATTATTCTGCAGTGCGGTTAAAGCAAGAAAGCCGGTTGTTTTAGGTTATCCGCGAAGCAGGGCAGCGGGCAGTTTGGTAGCGATGGCTCGTCGCTTGACAAGAACTTTTGAAAGTGAAACAGAAAAAAAAGGTTTTTTCAGAAAAGTTGTAAGTAAATTTTTCTAAAGTGCATGGATGCAAACGTCGATAATGTCAGGCCTTTAAAGAGGCATAGATTGAAGTTTTTGAACTAAAAATCGATTCGCTGTCATTAAGTTATCGGACTTATCGGCAAAAAATGAAAAAAACATGGAGGTTTTTAAATGAAAACGGCAAAAAAAAATAAAAATGCCGAGCTTTGGGAAAGTTTTTTCAAGTCCCGCAATGAAACCAACCGCAATAATCTTATTGAAGCTTATTTGCATATCGTCAAATACACCGCAGAAAGGATATATGTTAAATTGCCCGATAAAGTCGAACTTGATGACCTTACAAGTGCGGGTTTATTCGGCTTGATGGATGCCATCGATGCTTTCGATCCTGAAAGGGGCGTTAAATTCGAAACATATTGCACCCCGAGAATAAGGGGAGCGATCCTTGATGAGCTTAGAAGCATGGACTGGGTTCCAAGGCTTGTACGTTCAAGGGCACATCAGCTTGAAAGAGCCACCAGGACATTAGAGGCTCAGCTTGGAAGAATGCCAAGCGACCAGGAAACCGCTAAAGAGATGAATCTGGACCACACCGAATTCGAAAGAGTTCGCAAGGACGCTTTCGCTACTGGAGTTGTTTCGCTGAATAATAATTATAATGATAACGACGGCGATAAAGATCTATGTGAGATTGATATTGTCAAAGACGAAACCAGCGAGGACCCGGTAATCGAGGCTCAAAAGCGTGATTTGAAAGGGCTTTTGGTCAAAGGTCTCAGCAGGGCTGAAAGGCTGATTCTGGTTTTATACTATTATGAAGAGATGACGATGAAGGAAATCGGTGCAACCCTCGATTTGAGTGAGTCGCGCGTATCTCAAATGCATTCTTCCATAGTCGCAAGATTAAAGGCACAGATGTCCAGCAGGAAAAAGGAATTTTCTATAGCATAGCCAAAAAAGGGGTTATTGCTTTTAGTTGATTTAAACATCGAGTTGGGGTATAATTACCGGTTTATAAATTAATTTGGATATAAATCCGGAGATTATATGGAATTCACAAAAATGCATGGTCTGGGCAATGATTACGTCTATGTCAATTGTTTCCAGGAACATATCGAAAATCCAGCCGAGCTTGCAAAAGCAATCAGCGACCGACATTTTGGCGTTGGTTCAGACGGATTGATTTTGGTTTGTCCTTCAGATAAAGCAGATGTAAAAATGCGAATGTTCAATTCCGACGGCAGCGAAGCCCAGATGTGCGGCAATGGAATACGTTGTGTGGCCAAATATACTTATGACCATAAACTTGCAGAAGCTGACCACCAGTTTTCAGTTCCAGGCAAGGCCACATTTGAAAAATCTCTGCGGGTTGAAACCGGCAGGGGAATTCTTACTCTCGGGCTTGTAGTTAATGATGATGACAAAGTAGAAAAAGTTTGTGTAAACATGGGTCAGCCAATACTGAATCCCGCTGATATTCCGGTAAAACTTGGTGATGATAAGGTTGTGGATGAACTTATCGAAATTGAGGGTCAGCAAGTCGAGATAACTTGCGTGTCAATGGGAAATCCCCACGCGATGTTTTTCTGTGTAGATGTTGAAGGAATTGAGCTTGAACATATTGGACCGATACTCGAAAACCATCCAATTTTTCCCGAACGAGCAAATATCCATTTCGTCAAGGTCGATGAAAGAAATGAAATCACTTTGCGTACATGGGAACGCGGCAGCGGGATAACCATGGCTTGCGGAACCGGGGCTTGTGCATGTGCAGTTGCCGCAAGTTTAACAGGCAGGTGCGGCAGGGAAGTTCTGGCACATTTGCCCGGCGGCGATCTTGAACTTCTATGGTGCGAACATGATAATTGTGTATATATGACCGGTCCTGCTACACAAGTTTATACGGGCGTCTGGCCTGACTGAACCTGCATAACTAGAGATAAAAAAAGCCGGTATAAAAACCGGCTTCTTTTTTTTGCTTACTTCATCAATCCGTAATCGGATAAAATCTTTTTGAGCTGCTGTCTTTGTGAATCTTCGAGAGGTACCATTGGAAGCCGCATTTCATCGCTTGCCATTGAAAGCAGGCTCATTGCCGCTTTGATCGGGATTGGATTTGTTGCAAGTCCAAGCAGCGATTTAGCCATCGGGAACATTTTCAAGTGCCATTTCCTGGCTGAAGTCAAATCACCCTCAAGAATCAGATCTGTCATTGCTTTAACGTCGGCGGGTATGATATTGGCAACAACGCTTATGACGCCTTTGCCGCCAACGCTTGCAAGGGGAAGAGTAAGAGAATCATCACCGCTTAGAATTGTCAAATCTGTTCTGGATGCGATCTCACTGGCAAGGTCCAGGCTGCCGGTAGCTTCTTTTATAGCAACGATATTTTCAATTTTTGCAAGTTCTTCAATGGTTTCGGCTGCAAGACCGTCACCGCCGCATCTGCCGGGAATGTTATAAAGGACGATGGGCATGTCGGTTTCTTCGGCGATTGCTTTGAAATGCATGTACAAGCCTTTTTGAGTTGGCTTATTGTAATAAGGTATAACCTGCAGAGACGCATCAACACCGATCTTTTTTGCATACTGGGTCAGTTCTATAGCTTCTGCGGTAGAATTTGAGCCGGTGCCGGCGATAACAGGGATTTGCCCGTCAACGACCTTTACAACAGTTTCGATTACTTTTTTGTGTTCGTCATTGCTTAAGGTAGGGGATTCGCCGGTTGTTCCGCATGGTACGATCCCATCAGTTCCGTTGTTAAGATGGAACTCGACCAATTCGCCAAGCGTATCGTAATCAACTTCGCCGTTAATAAATGGAGTTATAATTGCTACCATTGAACCGCTGAACATTTTTTTCTCCTAAATAGATAAAATTCTTAAATATTGTTTTACCGCCTCAGACAAACCCACTTTCAGGGCATCGGCGATCAGTGCGTGTCCTATAGACACTTCAAGTAAACCGCTGACATGCTCGCAGAAATAGCCGAGATTGTCAAGGTTCAAATCGTGACCGGCATTTATACCCAATTCAAGTTTGATTGCTTTATCTGCTGCGATTGAATATTTTTGTGTCATATCTTCGAGATTTCGCATCTCAGAAAATGCCTTCGCAAAAGGTTCTGTATAAAGTTCGATTCGATCAGTTTGAATTTCTTTTGCGGCTTCGATGATATCGGGTTTTGGGTCCACGAAAATGCTTGAGCGTATCCCCAAATCTTTCAATTTTTGGATGATTGGTATCAGTTTCTGGCAATTGGATTTATCTGTCAAGTCCCATCCGTGATCGGAGGTTACCGCACCAGGCGAATCGGGGACCAAAGTCGCTTGGGTAGGTTTTACATCCGAGACGATTTCCATGTACTTGCCTTCGAAAGGGTTCCCTTCGATATTAAATTCGATCTGCGGATAACAACCCAGTAAATTGTGAATATCAGTTACATCGGAAAATCGAACATGACGCTCATCGGGCCGGGGATGAACTGTTATCCCGTGAGCACCCGCATCGATCGCACTCCGAGCGGCCCATGTAACACTTGGTACGTTGATATCGCGTTGATTTCTCAGCAGTGCAACTTTATTGATATTTACACTTAGTTTAGTCATTTGCATCTCAATCTTTCTTTTTAAAGATTATAACCCCAAAACAACTTCTTGCCAAACTCAAAGTTGTTATTTATTATAGTGTTATGAACATTAAGTCAAATATTGCACTTATTACAGGATCTTCAGGTAAACTGGGATATCGAATTGCTCTTGCTCTTGCGGAAAAGGGCTGCGATTGTATTTGCCATTATCATAAAAATGAAACCGATGTTTTTGGGCTGGTTGAAAAAATCGAATCTTTGGGCAGAAAAGCATACTCTGTCCAGGCAGACCTTAGAGATGCCGATCAGATCGAAAAATTATTCAATCTGCAGGTATCTCCGACAATTCTCATAAACTCCGCCGCGGTTTTCAGCAGGGAGAGAATCGGTGAAATAACCGCTGACAGTGCCAGAAATACATTTGAGGTAAATACGGTCGCACCATTGCTACTGATTAAAAGCTTTGTAACCAATCTTAAAAAATCTAAAGGCATTTCAGGAAAAGTAGTAAATATTACAGACGTCGGCGGAAGTGCAAACTGGTCACAATTCAGCAGTTACTGCGCATCGAAAGCGGCTCTTATATCGATCACAAAATCATTGGCAAAAGAGCTGGCACCAAAAATTACAGTAAACGCGATTTCGCCGGGCTATGTCGATTTTTCTAACCTGGAGGAAGTTGCCAATCTCGCAGACCATATTTCATCAATTCCGATGAAACGCCTGGCAAAAGCGGCTGAGGTCATTTCAGGGATACTTTTTGTTTTGGAAAATGATTACATAACCGGCCAGATTATAAACATTGACGGCGGTAGATACATCTGATTTTAAGGAATTCGCATGTTTTTAAAAATTGGGCTGGCAAACCAGATCACTATAGTAAGGATTCTTTTGATTGCTCCGTTTGTCATAACTTTATTAAAGATAAACGACCCCGGCCAAGGCAAAATGATGCGATATCTGGCACTTACAATCTTCATAGTCATGGCGGTAAGTGATTTAATTGACGGCTATCTTGCCCGCAAAAAAAATATGGCTACCAAACTGGGCTCTTTTCTCGATCCGCTTGCGGATAAACTTATGATGACCTGTGCGGTTATACTGCTGGCGTCGCAAACGGCAGGGGTAGAGGGTTTCAGGCTTCCGATAGGGGTTGTTGTTTTGATCATTGGTAAGGACCTGTTTCTGCTGATAGGCTTCGTAATATCGTATTTAGTGACATTTCAGGTCAAGATAACCCCTGCTAAAATTGGTAAATACGCGGTAGTTTTTCAATCATCAATGGTGGTGGGTATTTTAATAGCTCCGGAGGTTAGCCAATATTTAGACTGGTGGATTTATTTTCTGAAATTTTTATGGTGGTCAGCGGCGGGAACTGCTATCATAGCTACCTTAATTTATATCAACAGAGGGCTTAAAAACATCGAGGAATACGAACAAGCCCAGCAAAACAGCATATAAATGGTGGAAAATTAAGCATTTTTTGCGTTTTGATTGTATTTACTAAGGAAGGCTAAAAAGGTTAGAAATGTCGTTGAGTCCTATTGAAGAAGTTCTGGAAGATTTGAGACTAGGCAAAATGATCGTTCTTGTCGATGATGAAGACCGAGAAAATGAGGGCGATCTTGTATGTGCCGCCGAAAAAACAACTCCTGAAATCATTAATTTCATGGCAAAGTACGGTAGAGGGCTTATTTGTTTATCTCTGACCGAAGAAAAATGCGATTCTTTGAATCTTTATCCTCAAGCCGTTGATAATACTGCCAGATTGGGGACAGCTTTCACCGTAAGTATCGATGCCAGAGAGGGCATTACTACCGGAATAAGTGCTGCTGAACGTGCCCATACCATCGTAATCGCGGTAAAGGATGATAGCGAAGCTGCTGATTTGGCACGCCCAGGCCATATTTTTCCGCTTCGAGCCAGAAATGGCGGCGTATTAATACGTGCAGGCCAAACGGAAGGTTCTGTCGATCTGGCAAGGCTTGCTGGATTGAAACCGGCAGGGGTGATTTGCGAAATAATGAATGATGATGGGACAATGGCCAGAGTTCCTGACCTTGAAAAATTCTGCGAAAAGCATGATCTTAAAATGACCTCGGTCGCAAAATTGATCGAATATAGGCTTCAGCGTGAAAACCAGGTTCATCGCATCCAAACAGTGTTTTTGCCGACCGATTATGGAGAATTCAAACTTATCGGCTATGAGACTCCCGGTACGGTTGAGCCTCATTTGGCACTTTGCAAGGGTAGCGTTGGCGATCTGGATGAGAATGGAAACGTAATTCAGCATGAAGATTCTGTTCTGGTTAGAGTCCATTCGGAGTGCTTGACCGGCGATCTTTTCCATTCCCAGCGTTGCGAATGCGGCGATCAGCTCATTGGTGCCATGAAAATGATCGAAAAAGCCGGCAAAGGTGCGGTTATTTACCTGCGGCAGGAAGGCCGGGGAATCGGGTTAGCAAATAAACTGCGAGCCTATAAACTGCAGGAGCAGGGCCTTGATACGGTTGATGCTAACTTAAAACTTGGATTTTTGGCTGATAAACGCGATTACGGCATCGGAGCACAGATAATCCGTGATTTAGGACTTAAAGACGTTAAAATTTTAACAAACAATCCAAAAAAAGTCAGCAGGCTGGAGGTTTACGGCATTAAAGTTCACCAACAACTGCCTCTTAAGATCAAACCGAAAAAGCACAATGAAAATTATCTACGTACCAAGAAAATACGTTTCGGGCACTTACTCGACGAAGATATGTAATTTTATAAATTATTTCTGAATCCTGATGGAACAGACCCATAATATTAGTGAAAATATTGTAATTGATGATCATTTACTCGCTCGCAAGTGTGCAAACGGCGATAATGAAGCAATGTCTGTGCTTATCACCAAGTATCAGGATAAAGTTTATAATATAATTTTAAAAATTTGCCAGAATCCCAACGATGCATTGGAACTTACTCAGGATACGTTTGTCAAAGTATTAGAGAACATAAGCAAGTTTCGCGGAAATAGTAAGCTCTTTACATGGATATACCGTATTGCAGTTAATTTAACGCTAAACTATTGCAGCAGAAACGTTAAATTGCCTACAGATTCGCTTGACAGTGACCTGAGCGGAGATGATCGAGCCAGAGCTGCTTTGAAGAATTTCCTTTGGGATGATTCGGTGAAAACTCCCGATGAGATCGCCCAGGATAAAGAGCTCAAGCAAATCGCGTTGCTGGCTTTGAAAAGTCTCAGCGAAGAACACCGAGCGGTGATTGTTTTGCGTGACATGGAGAATTTGAATTATGCCGAAATTGCTGAAGTTCTCGAAATTGAGCCTGGAACTGTCAAAAGCAGGATTTCCAGGGGAAGAGATGCTTTGAGAAAAATATTGAAGGCAATGTTAAATGATTAGTAACGACAAAGAAAAAATAGTAGAACTTTTGAACTCTTATATCGATGGCGAACTTTCGGAACGTAAACAAAATGAAGTCAAAAGACTTATCGATCACGATCCCAAAGTCATGTCATATATAAACAGCCTGATCAAGGGTAAGAATCTAATCGCGTCAGTTGAACAAGCAAGTGCGCCTGAAGGCATTGAACAAGCCGTAAGAGAACGAATCGAACGCAAGCTGATACTTGACGAGTACGATAAATCCGCCAAAGGACTCAGCGGACGAAGGGATCATTATTTCAGGAAAATGGCAGGTGTTGCAGCTATCTTGGTTTTATTTGCCTTTCTTAGCGTGATTGTCTTCCAGATTGTTTCGCCTTCCTTTGATAAGACAAACTCTCAATCTGTTGCTTTACAGGAACTTGAGCCTTTAATGATGGCTGACATGGAAATAGCAAAAACTCCCGACCTGTACATATTAACTTTAAACACTGTTGATACTGTTCGCGTTACAAATTTCCTGGACCAGTCATTCGAAGAACTGGAGCTTAAAAACAATATTGTCAAAAGGGCAGGTTATAATTCCTACAGCTATGAGATTGCGTGTTCGGCAATTCAGGCTGAGCGAATTATGCTTGAACTGAATAAAAATTGGAACTCTGTAGCAAATGCTGATCTTAAGTTTGCCCCCTCCGGCGACCAGAAAAACATGGTTCAAATCTCAGATGTTGAAGCAGCAAATATCCTGTCGCTGATTTCAGCCAAAACCGATAAGTTGAGATTGCAAAAGGCCGTCAGATATGCCAAGGCAGAATCTGATGATAAAAATATTGATCCGGTCATGCCCCGTTTGACGTCCTCTGATTATCCCCGCGAAACATCAAAAACCAAACTACTGCTGCGTATAATTGTAAAATGATCTAGGCTGTTTTCTTCTCAGTGGCTTTAGATTTCGATTTCTTTTCGGTGGACTTTGTCTCGGTTTTAGAATTATCACCGCTGGATTTAGCTGAGTCAGTTTTGGTCGTTTCTTTGTCTTTGCTGGCCGCTTCGGTATATGATTTGTCGCGGTAATCAGTTTCATAAAATCCTGAACCTTTGAAAATGATACCCGCGCCTGTTCCGATCAAACGGTTTAACTTCATCTTACCGCAATTAGGGCATTTCTTCGATGGGCTTGCAGAAATCGACTGAAATTTCTCAAACTTATGCTCGCAATTTGCACATTTATATTCATAAGTAGGCATACCTAATTACTCCTGCTCATTTTCAGAATCGTTTTCCTGTTGATCTTCGTCTGGCTGCTCCTCGGACACTTGCTGCTGTTCTGACTGCAAGGGTGCAACTTTATTTACGATAACTTTGGCCGGCCTGATAACTCTATCATTCAGTTTATAGCCTTTCTGATACTCTTCCAATATTTCACCGGGGGTCTTTCCTTCTTCAGACCTCTGCATCAGGGCTTCGTGCATCGATGGATTAAAAGTCTGACCGACAGATTCGATTCTTTCGACTCCCAGGCTTTTAAATGTATTGATTATTTCATCATGTACGATCTGAATACCTTGGACGAATGATTTCAAATCTTCGGCTTTATCACTATTTGCCAGGGCATGTTCAAAATTATCGATCGCACCAAGCAACGCTTTTACGAATTTCTCTTTTTCATAAGCAACTGAATCAGCGATCTGTTTAGGAGCCCGCTTCTGAAAGTTCGCATAATCAGCCCCTAGCCGCTGAAGCTTTTCGAATGTTTCGTCCTTTTCCTTTTGTAAACAGGAGACGAGTTCTTCAAGCTCTGCAACTTTTTTCTCAAGCGATTCGATTTCTTTTTTTTGGTTTTTTGAATTATCTTTCATAATATCCAAAATTTCTTTAAAGCATTGAAAAATATTTTTTTACCTTATCGAAAAAGTTTTTACGTTGCGGCATCACATCGATGTCATCAACTTCTGCATATTTTCTAAGAATTTCTTCCTGCTCAGAACTGAGATTCTTAGGGATTTCTATATTAACTTGAACCAGTTCGTCGCCCCGGGTGCCGGTACGAAGGTCAGGAAGTCCCTGGGATTTAATCCTGAATATGTCACCATACTGTGTACCTGCCGGTATTTTTAGGCTTTTCATTCCATGTAGGCTTGGAACTTCAATGCTTGCACCAAGTGCCGCCTGGCAAAAGCTGATCGGTACCACAGCGATTATGTTATTGCCGTTTCTTTCAAGGAACGGATGTTTTTTCAACTGCACATAGCAATAGAGGTCACCTCTTGGCCCGCCGTTACTTCCCGGTTCACCTTCATTGGCTACCCTGATTCCCTGTCCTTCATGAACTCCTGCCGGAATTTTAATCTGGACTACTCGCTTTTTTGGTATTTTTCCGGTTCCCTTGCAGTTTTTACAGGGGTCGGTAATAACTTTTCCGGAACCTCTGCAAGTCTGGCAGGTCGAGACCATCTGGAAAAACCCGCCCATACCGCTTTTTTGAACCTGTCCTGTGCCGCCGCACGCAGGGCACCTCGTTGGATCTTTCCCTTTTTCAGTACCCTTGCCTTTACATTCACCGCAGATATCCTGTCTTGTGAATTCGATTGTTTTTTCGGTTCCGCTGTCAATTTCTTCAAGGGTCAAAAGTACGCTTGTCTCCAGATCATAACCGCGCATCGGGCCGGATTTCCCACTGCGACCGCGTCTGCCTCCGCCTCCGCCGCCAAAACCAAATACATCTCCGAAACCGCCAAAACCGCCGAAAATATCCTCAAACATGGAGCTGATATCTTCAACATTCATACGTGAATAGTCATGCATCCCTGCGCCTCGCAGGCCTTCATGACCGAACTGGTCATACCGTGCGCGTTTTTCCTTGTTGCTTAAAACCTCGTATGCTTCTGCACATTCTTTGAACTTCTCTTCGGCTTCTTTATTACCGGGGTTCTTATCAGGATGAAATTTAATCGCAAGCCTTCTGTAAGCGCGTTTTATATCTTCTTCGCTTGCGTTTTTGCTAACACCTAATACTTCGTAATAATCACGTTTTGCCATAAAAAAACCTTACTTTACCAAAGTCGTCTGTAAAAAGGGGCGGACCTCATGCCCGCCCCTATAACTTTTATTATACTACAGCACCGACTTCAGGTTTAGCGTCTTCTTTCTTTTCGTCAAAATTCGTAATCAACACGTTGGTTGTCAACATCAATGCTGATACGCTAGCCGCATTTTGAAGGGCGGTTCTTGCTACTTTCGCGGGATCAATGATACCTGCCTTGAACATATCGACGAATTCGCCGTTGAGGGCATCATAACCCATTGTCCCTTCCATTTCAAGCAGCTCAGCCACGATAACATCACCTTCTCTGCCGCCGTTATCCACGATCTGTCTTGTGGGGGTTTTCAGAGCATCGATAAGGATGTCGAAACCGATCTTCTCGTCGCCTTTAACTTTTGAACGAGCTTTTTTGACCGGTTCAATGGCCCTGAGGAACGTTACGCCGCCGCCGGGTATAACGCCTTCTTCGGTGGCTGCTTTAGTCGCATGAAGAGCGTCATCGAGCAAGTCCTTGCGCTCTTTCATTTCAGTCTCGGTTGCTGCTCCGGCTTTTATGATCGCAACACCGCCGGTAAGTTTAGCAAGACGTTCCTGAAGTTTTTCCTTATCATAGCTGCTGGTGGTCTTTTCGATCTGGGCTCGGATCTGGTCACATCTTTTGGTGATATCTTTTTTCTTTCCGGCGCCTTCAATAATGGTGCTGTTTTCTTTATTGATGATGACTTTTTTGGCTTTACCAAGCTGAGTTAGTTCCACAGATTCGAGCTTAATTCCCAAATCCTCGGTAATAACTGTTCCGCCTGTTACAATGGCCATATCTTCCATCATCGCTTTTCTGCGGTCGCCAAAACCGGGAGCCTTCACAACGCAAACTTTCAAAACGCCCTGAAGCTTATTGATCACCAGCGTTGCAAGTGCTTCGCCTTCTACATCTTCTGCAATTATCAGAAGAGGTGAACCTGCTCTTGCTGTTTTCTCAAGCAGCGGTACAAGATCACGAACATTGGCTATTTTCTTTTCGTGGAAGAGAATGTAAGCATCTTCCAGAATCGTTTCCAGGCTTTCAGGATTGGTCATAAAGTACGGAGACACATAACCTTTGTCGAACTGCATACCTTCAACGATCTCCAGTTCGGTTGTCATGCTCTTGCCTTCTTCGACTTCAATAACACCTTCTTTGCCGACCTTATCCATAGCATCGGCAATGATCTTTCCAACTTCCGGATTGTTATTGGCGCTGATGGTACCGACTTTTGCGATGTCGGCATGGCCTTTAACCGGTTTTGCCTGACTCTCGATGAAATTTACCGCTTCTTCGGTAGCTTTTAAAATGCCGCGCTGAATAGCAACGGGATTTACGCCTGATGTAACATATTTTAGGCCTTCTTTGAAAATTGCTTCTGCAAGCACGGTTGCAGTGGTTGTACCATCGCCTGCAACATCGCTTGTTTTGCTTGCTACCTGGTTGACCAGTTTGGCGCCCATGTTCTGGAAAGGATTGGGAAGTTCAATTTCCTTACTTACACTAACGCCGTCTTTGGTAACCTTCGGAGAGCCGAAGCTTTTATTCAAAATCACGTTTCTGCCCGTCGGGCCCATAGTTATTTTTACTGCAGCGGCAAGTTTCTCCAAACCCTTGACGAGTTCTTCTCTTGCCGTGTTTTCATACATTAATTGTTTTGCCATTTTTATAACTCCAGTTTCATCTGGTTTGCAGGTTTCAGTTTATTCAACGATACCAAGAATTTCGCTTTCACGAAGAATCTTGTATTCGACACCATCAACTTCGACTTCGCTTCCGCCGTATCTGCCGAAAAGAACGGTATCGTCGACTTTTACGTCAGGTTTTACTCTCGAACCGTCATCGTTCATTTTTCCCGGACCAACGGCCACTACTTTACCGGTCAGCGGTTTTTCTTTTGCAGCTTCAGGAAGAACAATACCGCCTGCTGTTTTTTCTTCGGCCTTAGAAGGCTCAACTACAACTCTGTCATTCAAAGGTTTAAGTTTCATATTTTTTAACTCCTATATTTATGTTATTTTTTAATTTAAAATCAGCAGCAGATTACATCATGCCCGGCATGCCGCCCATGCCGCCCATGCCGCCCATGCCGCCCATGCCACCCATGCCGCCCATTCCTCCCATGCCGCCCATTCCACCTCCGGGCATAGCAGGTTCTTCTTCGGAAGGCAATTCAGTAACGGTGCAATCGGTAGTCAAAAGTAAACCGGCAACAGAAGAAGCATTCTGCAAAGCTATTCTTGTAACTTTTACAGGGTCAATAACTCCTGCAGCAACAAGGTCTTCAAAAATGTCTTTATCTGCGTTGTAGCCAAAGTTTTTCTCACCTTCTTTTACTTTGTTGACGATGAGGCTTGGAACCGAACCGGCATTCAAAGCGATGGTCCAGCAGGGCATCTTCAATGCTTCAGCCACGATATGCGAACCGGTTTTCTCGTCACCTTTGAGTTTTAGCTTTTCAACAGCATCGATACACCTGATCAATGCAACACCGCCGCCTGGAACGATACCTTCTTCGATAGCAGCTCTTGTAGCGTGAAGTGCATCTTCGATACGAGCCTTCTTTTCTTTCATTTCGGTTTCGCTGGCCGCTCCCACTTGGATAAGTGCAACGCCGCCGGTTAATTTAGCAAGACGTTCCTGGAGCTTTTCACGATCATAATCGCTGGTTGTTGACTGTATTTCGTTACGAATCTGGGTGATCCTTGAACTTATTTCTGCTTCAGAACCTGCACCTTCAACTATGATAGTGTTGTCGTTGTCAATGGTAACTTTCTTTGCGACACCAAGCTGGCTGATTTCAACCTTATCCAGTTCGATACCAAGGTCTTTAAAGATAGCTTGTGCGCCGGTTAGAACCGCGATATCTGTGAGCATTTCCTTTCTTCTGTCGCCGTATCCGGGAGCTTTTACTGCTGCAACCTGCAATACGCCGCGAAGTTTATTGACAACCAGTGTAGCCAGTGCTTCGCCTTCAACATCTTCAGCGATTATCAGCAGAGGTCTTTTGGTTTTGGCAACCGCTTCGAGAAGTGGAACCAGTTTTTGGATGTTGCTGATTTTTTCCTCGAATACAAGTATATAAGGTTTCTCGAACTCACATACCATCTTGTCAGAATCTGTAACAAAATGCGGAGACAGGAAACCACGATCAAAGCTCATACCCTCTACAAAATCGAGAGTTGTATCAAGGCTCTTGCCTTCTTCAACTGTGATCACGCCGTCTTTTCCGACACGCTGAAATGCTTCTGCCATTGTTTTGCCGATTTCAGGGTCATTGTTTGCAGAAATGCTTGCTACGTTAACAATATCATCTTTTTTAGAGATATCTACTGGAACTGCCAGTTTTTTCAGCTCTTCAACGGCTGCGTCAACAGCTGTTTTGATCCCGCGGTTGAGACTCATCGCATCTGCACCAGAAGCCAGATTTCGATACGCCTGTTTGAAAATAGCCTCCGTTAATAGTGTTGCAGTTGTGGTCCCATCACCGGCGATCTTGCTTGTTTTGCTCGCGGCTTCCTTAACCAGTTTTGCGCCCATATCCTCGGCTTTGTCGGCTAATTCGATTTCCTCAGCCACGGTTACACCGTCTTTGGTAACGGTAGGGCCGCCCCATCCTTTGTCGATTACCGCATTACGACCTCGGGGGCCAAGTGTGGACTTTACCGCCGTTGCCAGCTTTTCAACACCAGCCAGCAATGAAGCACGTGCATCAGATTCAAATGACAAATCTTTCGCTGCCATAACTTTCTCCTAAAAAATACCTTAAAATTTCATTTTTTCTAACGTTATAAATCAAAAATGCAAATGCAGGCCACCCTGATTTGCACACATTCTCTATAAGCAATTTTGATACCAATTTTAAATTAAAAAGACTTCTCT
>CAZITB010000061.1:0-16485 GCA_964542055.1 uncultured Candidatus Kuenenia sp. | reverse complement strand
TGTTTTCATAAGGTTACAGAAAGAGGGCAAATCGAATCCCGCCCTCTCCGTTATAACAAAATTAAGCCAGGTTTACCAGTTGGACAAACTGCCAAAAAAACTAAATCTGCTGCACGTCTTCTGCATCGCCTCTGGAGCGATGATCAGTTCGGGTATTTTCGTTCTGCCCGGACTTGCCCACGCAAAAGCCGGACCCGCCGTTATCTTTTCATATTTCCTCGCTGGTTTACTCGCAACCGCTGGCCTCCTGAGCATCGCAGAACTCACAACCGCAATGCCAAAAGCAGGCGGCGATTACTTCTACATTTCAAGGGGTCTCGGCCCCGCCACCGGAACAATCGCCGGTTTATTAAGCTGGTTCAGCCTATGCACAAAAAGCGCTTTCGCACTGATAGGTATGGCCGTACTTATCGCCCCTTTCGTCCCGATAAACAGGCACATTGTCGCTGCATTATTGTGCCTCATATTTATACTCATAAATCTAAAAGGAGCCAAAGAAGCCGCCGGCCTGCAGGTCATACTCGTATTAATTTTGCTCGGCATCATGATCGCATTCATCCTCAAAGGCCTTCCGCATGTAAACATCAGACACTTCGAACCCTTTGTACCTTACGGAACGAAATCCGTTTTATTCACAACAGGATTCGTATTCGTTTCATACGGAGGTCTGATAAATGTCGCAAGCATAGCAGGCGAGATCAAAAATCCGGGACGAACCATACCCCGAGCAATGATTATTGCCATAACTGTTATGATCATCCTTTACACATTAATGATCTTCGTTACCAGCGGCGTCCTCGGCACCGAACAACTCGATAATTCCTTGACGCCAATCTCTGACGCTGCCGGTGTATTCTGGGGAAATACAGGTTTCGTTCTAATCAGCATATCCGCTGCTTTGGCTTTTATAACCACCGCAAACGCAGGCATTATGACCGCAAGCCGTTATCTTTTAGCCGTAAGCAAGGATGACTTGCTGCCGAAATCCCTTTCTAAAGTCAGCAAAAAAAACGAAACTCCCTACATTGCAGTCATCACTACCGGAATAATCATCATAATTGCAGTTTTGTTCAACCTTGACATACTTGTAAAAGCCGCATCAACCGTATTTGTGCTCGGCTTCATTCTTGCCAATATCTCTGTCATCGTTCTAAGAGAAAGCGGCTTGCAAAACTACAGACCCGTATTCTGCGCACCTTTTTACCCATGGCTTCAACTGATTACCATCCTTCTTTTGGCATTTATACTTATAGAAATGGGGGAAGAAGCTTATCTGGTCACGGCAATTATTATATTTTTGGGATTTTCTTGCTATTGGCTATACGGCAGAAAAAGGGTCGCCAAAGAATCGGCTTTGCTCCATCTCATCGACAAGATAACTGCACAGGAACTGGTAACCGGAACACTCGAAACAGAACTAAAAGAGATAGTAAGAGAACGCGACGAGATCATACAGGACAAAATTGACCACCTCATCGAAGGTGCGATTTGCCTGGATATAAATGAATCAATAACCCTTGAACAGCTTTTCGACAAAGCTGCCAACCAGCTGTCTCAAAAAGTCTCAATAGAACCACAGGCACTCAAAACGCTCTTACTCGAAAGAGAAACTCAATTCAGCACCGTTCTCAGCGAAACCCTTGCAGTACCGCACATTGTAATCAAAGGCGAGGGAAAATTTGAAATGTTAATTGTAAGAAGCCGACAGGGAATCCGATTTTCAGAAAATGCCCCTGCGATAACAACCATCTTTGTACTGGTAGGCACCCAGGACCTGCGAAATTTCTACTTGAGAGTTCTTTCCGCAATTGCACAAATCGTCCAGAAAGAACATTTCCAGAAAGAATGGAAAAATGCAAAAAACGAGCAAGCTTTAAAAGATTTAGTACTCTTGACCCAGCGTAACCGCTAATACATCAAACATCTTGTCTGATAATCTTGGCCCCGCAAGCATTAAGCTTTTCTTCTATCCTCTCATAACCGCGGTCGATATGATAAACCCTGTTTACCACCGTTTCACCTTCTGCTGCCATCCCCGCCAGCACCAGAGCCGCCGACGCCCTCAAATCTGAAGCCATCACCGGCGCACCGGTCAGCTTATCAGCCCCCGCGATGATAACACTGGCACCTTCCTTACGCAAATTTGCGGACATCCTGTTAAGCTCCGCCACATGCATGAACCGGTCAGGATATATCTTCTCCGTAACAACACTGTTACCCTCAGCCAGCGAAAGCAAAACCATAAACTGGGCCTGCAAATCCGTCGGAAACCCCGGATAAGGCTGCGTTGTGATAAAAGCCGGCTTTAACTGACCGTTACTCGCTACCACAATATCCCCATTATCTTTTTCAATACAAACACCCATATTCCTAAGCATATCGATCGGAGCCATCAAACACTCTGCCGGACAATTCTTAATTTTCAACGGTCCTTTCCCAAGCGCACCCACTGCCAGAAAAGTCCCCGCCTCTATCCTGTCCGAAAGCACAGAATACTCAACAGGGTGCAAGTTTTCAACCCCCTCGATAATCAACTTCGGACTACCGATCCCGCTAATCTTCGCCCCCATCTTATTCAAGCATTTCGCCAAATCAGTTATCTCAGGCTCACAAGCCGCCGATTCTATAATCGTCTCCCCCTTGGCCAGCGTCGCAGCCATCAATATATTAGCCGTACCCAAAACCGTAGAACCGAACGGCCCGCCCAAAAATATCTCTTTACCTTTCAATCCCTCCGGCGCCTTCGTTACCAGGTATCCGGCATTTATCTCAATCTCCGCCCCCAGCTCTCGCAAACCTCGAATATGAATATCAACCGGCCTGTCACCAATCGCGCATCCCCCCGGCATCGAAACCTCCGCCTTTTTACATCTCGCCAGAAGAGGCCCCAAAATACAAATACTCGCACGCATCTTTCGCACAATCTCATAATCACCAAAAGGATTATCGATCATGCTGGTATCGATCTCGATCGTATTAGGTTCAAGCCTGTTAACTTTCGCACCCAACGATCTCAGCAGCTCGCACAAAACCCGAATATCGCTCAAATCCGGCACATTTTTTATAACATTCCTCCCCGGTGCCAGTAAAGTCGCCGCCATAATAGGAAGAGAAGCATTTTTCGAACCGCTGACGTTAATTTCACCCTTTAACTCCGTCGGGCCGTAAATTTTAAGGATATCCATACCTTTTCCTTGCTAAATTACCTATGTTAAAACTATAATTTATCAAAATATATTAACGTTGCAAGCAACTTACTACCGATTTCAAAAATTTAGAAATAATTGCTCGATAACTAAGGCTCCAATGGAAGAAAACTCTTCAATACAAAATATACTCGGTCAGATATTCATATATTCATTAATCGCCGGCGTTGTTATCCTCATTAAATGGCTTTCCCAAACCCGCTACGGCACAAAATCACTCACACAAACCAAACCCAGAAATCTCACCATCGAAATCCAAACCCCTTTCGTGTACCTTTTCTCATGGCTGGCTGTCTCAACTCTCACCACCCTGTACATAGTTAAGTACGCAGGCCAGGAATCGATACTCGTTTACATTGCAAGGTCCGCAATTGGTATCGGGTTCATAATTATAGGACTTTCAATTGCCAAAAATAATTTCGCACAAGGCATCAAAGGCCTGGGACTAAATATCAAAACCCTTTTCAAAGATATAAAATGGGCTTTTGTCAACTTATTAGCCGTCGAACCTGTAATCATTCTGGGCCTTGTAATTGTGGAATTTCTCGGAAGATTTTTTACCGGTACCGATTTCGAAATCGAAAAGCACCAAAGCCTCCAAACCATCATCCAAAGCCGCGAAATCCTCCTTTTAATTGTTATGTTTGTTCTAATTACGATAATCACTCCGGTTTTCGAAGAAATCCTCTTCAGAGGGATCATCCAGTCCGCGATTTTATCATACCTGGGAAAACCCTGGATTTCGATATTTTTATCAAGCGCATTATTCACGATCTTACACCCGCCCCAGCACTGGCTCGCCGTTTTTGCACTCTCTGTCGCCATAGGCTACTCATACGAAAAAAGCGGCTCACTCATCCGTCCGATAATTATCCATTGCATATTCAACACCGCGAACACACTTATCGCCATTTACACAAACTCAAATTTTTAAACATTCCTTGTTATATCTTAAAACCGGTCTTATAATGATAAAAATTTAACGGGTAACAATATGGCATTTGCAGCAATTGACTTAAATAAAAATAATTGGCAGTACCGCGAATATCCCACAGAAGCCAGAACTCTCCAGGACCTCGAAGAAAAACTCTGGTACGATGCCATAGTACCCGGCTCAATTTACCTCAGCCTCGCCAAAACCGGCCACGTCGATATCAACGATCTTTACCTCAACCCCGAAAATTATAAATGGGTCGAAGAGAAACCATGGATATACAGAACCTTCTTCGACGTAACACCCGAACTCGCAAAATCCCAAAACATTCAGGCCGTTTTCAACATGCTCGACACTTACGCATGCATCTGGATAAACGGCAAACTCATCGGAAGAACAAACAACTGCTTCATTCAGCAGCGATTTGACATAAACGAACACATCCAGCCCGGCCAAAACTCCCTGATGATCAAGTTCGAACCATGCGTAGAAACCGCAAAAAAAACAATGGAAAAATACAGCAATTTCGAAGGCGACGCATTCCGCCATCCATACCGTGTTTACGCCAGGAAACCCCAATACAGCTTCGGATGGGATTTCTGCCCCCACCTGCCAGGCTGCGGTATCCTCGACGACGTAAAAATCGAATTCCACGACTCCGCCCGAATCTCAAACTTCCACGTCCAAACCATAGATTGCAACCAGCACTACGCCGATGTAAAAGTCTCTCTCGAACTCGAAAACTTTCAGCCAAAACCACTGCAATGCCAGATCGAAATCTCAGGCACCGGAATGAAAATCCAGCAAAGCATAAATTTTAATCCCCAAGATCAAAACAACTCCGTCGTCTTCCATATCGAAAGACCATTCCTATGGTGGCCAAAAGGCTACGGAATCCAATATCTATACGACCTGAAAATCACCCTCAAATCAAACGAAAAAACCATCGACACCTTAAACCACAAATTCGGAATACGCACCGTCAAGCTGAACCAGCAAGAAGACGAGCACGGAAAATCTTTCCAGTTCACCATCAACGGCCAACCCATAAAAGCAAAAGGAGCCAACTGGATCCCCATCTCATTACTCGGCGGCCAAACCCACGACGATTACAAATGCCTGTTAAAAAAAGCTCAACAAGCAAATTTCAACATGCTCCGGGTCTGGGGCGGCGGCTACTACGAAAAAAACATCTTCTACAAACTCTGCGACCAGTACGGCATACTCGTTTGGCAGGACTTCATGTTCGCCTGCGCCCAATACCCTCAGCACCAATTCTTCCTCGACACCATCGCCAACGAAGCCCAGGCCGTTATAAAACGCCTCCGAAACTTCCCATCCCTCGCCCTCTGGTGCGGCAACAATGAATGCCAGTGGCTTCACAAAAAAGGTGAGATCGGCAAAAATTCAAAATTCATCGGCACAAAAATCTTCGACCAGCTCCTCCCCTCGATCGTCCAGCAATACGACACCGAAAAAGATTACATAAACACAACACCATTCGACGCCGGCAAAGATTACGAAAACCCCTCTTGCGGAACCATCCATTCATGGAACGTCTGGGCAGACAATCGCGACCCAATAGAATACACCAAAACCGTTCCAAGATTCGTAACCGAATTCGGAATGCAGTCACTACCCGATATTACATCACTTTCCCGCTACATACCAAAGGAAAAATTACACGTCTCCAGCTATCAACTGGAAAAAATCAACCGCGATAACTTCCGAACAAGCGGCAACACAAAGCTCTACCATTACGCCTTGGACTCCTTCAGCCCAACCGGCGACCTCGACCAACTCATCTACTTCTCACAACTCGCCCAGGCCCGCGCAATAAAACTCTACACCGAACACACCAGAGCCCACAGCCAGATAAACTCCGGCACCCTCTTCTGGCAATTCAACGATTGCTTTCCCGCGATCTCATGGTCCTGCATAGACAACTTCGACAACCCCAAAGCCTTATACTACTACGCCCGAAGATTCTACCGACCCGTACTGATCAGCCTGATCCAAAAACACGACAGACAAGAAATCGACACCCCGTTCCAACTCACAGGCGGCCAAATAGTCATAGTAAACGACCTGCCAACGCCCATAACCGGCCAAATCGTCTGCGACCTCTGCGATATGTACGGCCAGCAGCTCGACTCGATATCCTTCCCCGTTCGTGTCGGCCCTTACAGCCTTTCAATGCCTTCCAAACTGCCCCAGGATTTCATCAAAACAAACCGCCGTTTCGACTCATATCTCCTCATAAAACTCCTCGTCGAAGACAAAACCTATACCCGCAACACCTACCTGCTAACTAAAGACAAATACATCAACTGGCCAGTCCACAACATCACCATCGACTACAAACAAAACCCGGACAACCAGCCAAACCTAATCCTAAAATCAGATACCTTTGTAAAGGACCTTAAAATCCACGGCCTCGAGCCCAACCAGCTCACCGACAACTATATCGACCTTATTCCAAACGAAACTTTCCACATACCTCTAAACCAACCGGACTGCGAAGCAGCAAAAAAAATCCAACTGCTCTCGGTCAATTCTATATACAATCAAACAGCCAGACATTAAAAAGGCATAGGCATCATCGGATCGAACTGCCGGTCATTTTGATTTTGTGGTTGTCTGGACCTGGAAGAACCTCTCGAAGATGTATCCAATTCGATAGGATTGTTTGCACGCTCCTGAATATCGTTATATATCTCTGTCGTTTTCGAATTCCAGTTAATCTTCTTCGCCGCCATCCTGGCAATTTCCTCGCCATTAGTATAAAGCACCTCTTTAACATCTTTAGACCTCAACAAGCTCGTGCCTGTCCACTGTTTGCTTTCTTCGATATCCAGCATCACCGAACCCGTCGAAAAATCAACAACCTGAGCTTCTTCCTCTCCCCTGTTGCCGGTATTGACCATTACTTCAGCATCTTTGCCGATACTATCGCCAGGTCGTACAAAAAATTCATGCTTATACCAGTTACCAAGATTATACTTGGCAACTTCAAATGAAACCGTCTTATCGGCTTCACGTTTAATATCAGTCGCGAAAACATACATCCGTTTAGGAATTTCGATCGTCGCTGCAGCCTCGACATAATCAGTCCAGAAAACCAGCTTGCCATCTTTATCTCCTGCATTTTCCCACGACGCTCCCGAGACTCCCGCAATAGGATTTGCAATTCCAACCCGCAACCTGTACTTATAAGTTTTACCAGGCTCTGCAGTATCATCATGAGCCCATACAACCAGCTTATCAAGCTGCGATATATCTGTCTCCTCATCAATTTCAACCTGCATGAACTGTTCTTCTACATCTATAGTTTCCTCGGGCTGGTTTTCGATTCCGGGCCTTCTTTGCGGTCTTTGATTATCCCGCTCATTCCTTCGAACATTCCTCTCAGGTCTTTGCTGTTGAGGCATAGCAGGGCCCATGCCAGGCATTCCCGGCATACCAGGATTCATTTCTCTTTGATCATTTCTTTGCCGTTCAGGCCTTCGCCGTTCAGGCCTGGTCTCTCTTTGAACATCCCTTGAAGTTCTTCTGGAGAACCTCTCCTGCTTTTCGATCTCCTCCTGCCTTATTTTATCATATTCCGGCGCAAGCCAGGCATAACCGGGATAAGCAAATTCATAAACACTCGGCTGAAGCAATTCCTTTTTCGCATCCGGTGCTCCAAGCCTTGCATATATAGTTCGCAACCCCGAAGAATCAAAATCACTGATGTTTTCGGGCAGACTGTACAGCTCCCTGTACCTGTTGATTCTTGTATATGGAACGCTTTGCCATTGCGACTCACTGCCGTCATCATAAATTGTCTTTCTCTCGAGACCCACTTTCGCAAATACAGGTACCGCAAGCGTTGAATCTTTCCAGGCATTTTTTACACTTCGCCCTGCGAACGAATCATAAAAATTCTCATAAAGTTTTTTCACATCCAGCTCTGCCTGAAAACTCACAAAATCCAGATCTTCAGCTTTAACATTCACAGTTTCATAAGGATGTTCCATATTGACTCTCTCAAGAGGAACATAAGCAACACTTCTAAAAAGATTCACTTGTGGATTTTCAAGTTCTACAAGATCAGGCACCTGATATTTTCTGGATAACGCCGACTCATCTCCCGCTGGCGACGGAATAGGAATAGACAGTGATGTGTCAACAACTACCGTGAGATCATTAAAATCCCTCAAAGAATTTCCAAGAAAGCTCTGGAACTTCTCTCTCTGATTGAAAGCAGCATAATTTTCCTTCTCCTGCTTGGCAGGCTCTTCGACTATCTCTCTTAAGTCTTGAGCTCTTTTCTGAATCTCTCTGTCTATCGAAGAGGGACCATAGGACGCACCGCCTATTTCAGCACTATGCGGGCTCATTACAAAAGTCCTTGCCAAAATAAACAAACTAACCAATCCTATTACCGCAAGGATTATCTTGTCACTATATTTTTCAAATATATTTCCGCCTTTATTACTCATATTATATTACCCTTATCTCGGCTTAAATTACTGCTGAAAATTATTACCTTCTTCTATTTCTATTTCCCTGTTCTGGTTCAAGTGCAGCTTTTATCATCTCTGGTTTAATCTCTTCATATCCATCCTTTTGGAAAACATATTCACAAATAAGATCCAGTTCAACAACTGCCCCTGTTCCATATCTGTAATTTTTATGCTCAGCCGAACTTCGATCAATCGTATTTACTTTTTCTTCCAATATTGTTATCTGATTATGAACAAATCTCTGTTCTGGTTCCTGCCCGGACCACCCCATAAACTTATGTTCTTTACCTCCGCAAAGTACCGTGTAAAATTCCGGTATGGCATCAGCACCGATAATAACCGTCAATCTGAAATGTACAACATCCAGCTCTTGATTCGTTTTTCTGCCTGTCCACGCCGGAGCCAGTGCACCGCTTCCATCAGGTAAAACATAAGCGGGCCGCTCATTAACTGACCCAAAACTCGAACCACCGCCTCTTGAAGTTGATCCCGTTGACCTGGAAAACCGCACGCCAAGAAGACGTTTAACTTTAGACTCGAATACGTTTGAAGAACCGGCATTTATTTCACTTATGCTCTTGGCCGCATCTTCCATAATCCAGTAACCGACCTGGGCATACCAGCAGTCTTCAATACCCCTGCTTTCGCTTACAAATCTGTAATCATCCCAGAAATCATATCCCACAAAACTCGTTTTAGGATTGGCGTAAACAGGTATCTGGTTGGCCTTTTCTAAACATGCCGTGTTAATGATCCTTTCTGCTGCGCTATCTTCCCGGGTATCACCCGAACGAAGATTGCCTTTTACTGATTGAGTTAATGTATTCAAGAACTGGTCAGTAGGGGCATCTCCTGCTTGCATTACTTCATTTGCAAGTTCTTCCAGAGCCTTTACGTAACTCTGGCCAAAATTTGTGAAAATAAAATTACTCCTGGTCGTCGGCTCGGGAAAAATTGAATAGCTGAGAAGCTCTCTCTGGGTCGTCTGCTTGAGAAGCTCTTCAATGCTGTTTACATCTTCCTTATGAGCCTGCTGATAAGCTGCTTCAATTTCCCACTGATCTTTGGAAACTGCGTTTCTCTTCAAAGATCGTATCTGGCTTTCGGTACGTGCGCTCTCATCCAAACTTTTGGATACTGAACTGCTTATCATCTTGGTAGGTATAAACAGCAGTACCGCCACCAGAATCAAACCCACAGGAAGCAGCAAGGCTGAATACTTCTTGATAAAACTAAAATCGAAATTAAACTTAAAATCCATAATTCAAAAACCTTTATTTAGAATTGTCCGTCTCTGTTTCAGGAGCATCCTTCCAGATGAATTTTGCTTTTATCCTGAACCAGCGATCGTTTGTGTTATAAAGCGTATTGCCGAAATTATCCTTTTGGATCCTGGAATATTCGTCCAGAACATAAGTTTTACTTATTTCTTCGCCGGTCAATGGATCGACCAAAACGGATTCCTCATAAATGACATTAGAATCTTTTTGCGAACGATTGCCTTGGCTGTCAGAGGGTGTTTCGGCTCTTTGAATGTTTTCCAGAACACCGATACCTGAAGGCATCGTGCTGTCTTGCAGATCAACTTCGCCGGTTTCCTGGATAAACTGAGATGTGGTGGAAGTATCGAGAATTTCAAAGGGCGAATTAGCATCGAACAATTGATCCAGATTTTTGAAATGGGTAACAATGCCCCACGAAGACCTGTCAGATTCTGAAACAAAAGTAGGATCGAGCAATTTATTAATATCCTTGTAAGGGCTGTAGCCTTCTATTTCTACAATAAATCCCGGACCGTTTTTAGCTTCGTCTTGTTGGTCATCGTCTTCATCTCTCCGCGATGATCTTCTGCTGTCCCGGGGGCTTTCAAATCCGGCATCGCCACCCATACCAGGACCGCCAAAGCCGGGCATGCCGGGCATGCCGCCGAATCCTCCGAGATCTGCCCCGCCGCCTCCGCCTGTTCGTGAAGATGTTACTCTGTTGCTTGAATTTTCACCGAAGTTTGCCGCTCGCAAATCAGGCGCAAAAGTGATTCTCATGCTGGTAACAAATACCTGCTTACGCTCGTCCCTGGGTATTTCAGTAACCTCTTCAACATCACCTTCTTTGAATGCCTTGTAAAGAGCCGCTTGCTGAGGATTACTTTCTTCGTTTGGAAGGCAACGCAAAATCGTCTGCTTAAACAGCGGAAGTGACTTACGATACTTGAAAACTTCAAAACTCTCTGCAATTATATCTTCATATTCTTGCTGCTTTCTCTCTTCACTGCTTAACTTACGGCTGGCTTGTTCCGCATCTCGAACAATAGAACTTGTTTCCCGCCTGACATTATCCATCCGGTCATAACTTTTCTGATCCATCAAAGTTTTACCGAAACTGATAAACGACACTAAAAGCAGTATCCCCGCTGCAACTGTCATAATTTGAGCCTTACGAGCCCATGCCATCGCACGCGCAATTCGCCTCGGCAGCAGGTTGCTTGATATTCTTGCATAGCCAAGACCCTGGATTGCCAAACCGTAAGAAATTCCCAAATCGGATATATTTTCATGCAATGCCGCAGACGAAACTTCTGATGAAACATTTATACTTTCATAAGTCTCCGGCCTTGCCACCGGCATCTGTAGCGACTGCTGCAGATATTTTGTAACTCCCTGAAGTTTCATCGCTCCGCCAAGTGCCACAACTTTGGTAAACTTAACACCTCTGGCCGAGCTTGAAAAGTAACCGATCGAACGTTGAATTTCCGATCCCATATCAGTAAACACCGGACGCATCGCATGGAATATCTGTTTTGCGTACTTGCTCATTGGTGCGGTTTTTTTAAGCTTTTCAGCCTTTTCAAACGGAATCTTGAAAGCATCCGCAATCGCCTGGGTAAAAGTATTACCGCCGATGGGAATAACACGCTGCCAAACCTTTGTCTTGCTGCATACAACAAGTTCGGTATTTTCGGTTCCCATATTGATAACGATAACCGCCTTTTTGCCGGCGTCATCCAGTTCCTTAAATTCATGGCATGCATAGTTATAAATCGCCATAGGTCCCATCTGAACCGTGGTGATCTTCATATTCTGTTGTGTAAACGGCTCGAGTATGTTTGTGATCAGTTCGTTTTTGATCGCGAAAATTCCCACCTCGGTATCAGGCGAATCCGGCTTTTCCATGATCTGCCAGTCCCATTCCACTTCATTAATATCGAAAGGAATCTGCTGGACAGCTTCATATTGAACAATCTTAGGAATGCCCTTGGGCTCAACCGGCGGCAGGGAGATAAATCTCGCGAAACTGCTCTGGCCGGGAACACTGATCGCCACATCGTCGGTTTTTGTTATATTATGTTTTTCAACAAACTTCCCGAGCGTCTCACTGATAACTACATTTTTCTGCTCTTGACCAAGACCTATAAGCGACTTTGAATGTTCGATCACATCCAGGCCAACAACCTCGATCGATTCGCCATTGTCCCTTAGCCTCATAGCCTTTAGGGACTGGTTGCCAATATCAACGCCCCATACCATTTTCAATTTTGATGCCATTTTAACTCCGGTATTAATACAACTAAATGTTTTGATGCAAGTGAAATTGACCAAAACGGTGCAACTTATTATAATGAAAAAACTTTACTAACAAAACACTATTTTTATCTTTCGCAAATATTTATTCTATAAGTAATTATGAACAGATTTTCAACAACTTCGTTCGGCTGCAAGGTCAATCAGTACGAGCAGCAGCAAATAGATTGTTTTCTCCGAAACAGCGGACTAGAGCAAGTCGGCTTCGGAGAAAGTGCCGATCTAATGGTAATTCACACCTGCTGCGTAACTCATGTTGCGTCATCCAAGAGCCGCCAGGGCATAAAAAAGGCTCTAAAAGCCAACAAAAATGCCCATATAATCGTCTCGGGATGCTTGCCTTCGGCGCCTGAAAACGAGATATCAAATATCAGAAACCTGACACCCAATATCACCATTGTAAGCCGCCAGAAAAACCTCAGGCAAGTGCTGGAAAATCTCATATTTAAAAGAACCAATAAAACCGTAAATGCCTGTAAAATCAACAACAATATGTCAGGCATGCATAATTTTGAGCCTATAAAACAGTTCACAAACCAAAGCCGGGCATTTATTAAGGTACAGGACGGCTGTGACGGTTATTGTACTTACTGTATAATACCCTCAATTCGCAAAAATGTTTGCTCAAGGTCAAAAAAAAGTATAATTGAAGAAGCGCAAAGCCTTGTAGAGGCTAGCCATAGCGAGATAGTCTTAACGGGTATTTTCCTGGGTGCCTACGGCCAGCCAACGGTTCGGCGGAAAAAGTGGCAAGGTAACAATACAGCTCTTTGTGAATTGATAGATGAACTTGCGCAAGTTGATGGTTTAAAAAGACTTAGATTGAGTTCGCTTGAGCCTGGAGATGTTACTGACGAGCTTTTGGATGTGATCGAAAAACACGATAATATTGCCCGTCATTTCCATTTGCCGCTGCAGAGCGGTTCGGCGGCGATATTGAAAAAAATGGCACGCCAGTATAATGTAAGTGATTATAAGGACGTAGTTTACAAAATAAACCAGCGGTTTGATATCCCTGCGCTGACTACCGATATAATTGTGGGTTTCCCGGGTGAAACTGACGAGGATTTCGCGCAAACTATTGAAATATCTGAGTTTGCGAAATTCTCCAAAATACATGTTTTCAGTTTTTCGCCACGCAAGGGCACCCCAGCGGCCCAGTTCAAACCGAAAGTGCCTTCGGCGGTTATCAAGGAGCGGGCAAAAGAGCTTTCGCAGCTAAGTGATGAATTGGCAGAGATTTACAGAAGGCAGTTTGTCGGTGAAAGGCTTGATGTTGTTATTGAGGACGTTAAAAGGGGCACAGGCAGATGCGGGCAGTATTTTGAGATTAAGGTAGTTGGCTTGCCGGGCAATACCAGTAAAAGCCAAATGGTCAGTGCGGTTTTAAATAAGGACACATTGACTGCACAATACTATAGATAGCCTGTGAGGGGATTGAGCTTTTATGCGGGCGGCTCACGACCGTTATCTATATTTCTATCCTATTTTTAATCTACCTGGTTAGCCAGTTCCGTATCTGAAATTTGAAGTTCTTGTTTGAGTTCAATCCATAAAGGTTCGTTCCATTTTTCCAAAAGATAACGGCCGTTACTTCGTTTTGAGAAAACTACAAATCCATATTTTTGGTTATCATAATATTCAATAATTTCATTGCCTAAAATCTTTTTAGTCGCCGGCATTCCGAGAGCTCTATGGACATCATCTGCCTCCAGGTTGAATTTAAGTGCTCGCCAATGATTTTCTATTTGCCACTTTTCCTCGGGTTTATAATCAATTTTATCAGGGGCCTGGTGTAATTGTAATAAGTTCATTTTATCAGGAGTTTTCCAGTTAGAAACCAGGAAGTTCGGGCTTCTAGTCGCAAGTCCTTCTAACAAGATTCTTATCTTGGTATTATACCTCTTGTTGATTTTTGCAATTAGATTTAAATGAGTTCTCTTTTCCCTTTCCAATCTGTTTTCATGTCTTTTTGTTTCTTTTAATTCATCTTCAGTACGTTCACTACTTTCAGAATAATTTCTTCTACGAATGTTCCGCTCTTTGCTTTCATGTCTGTTATTTTCTCTAATGACAGCATTTGTATATGAGTCATTAGCATCATTCAAAGCGGCATATCTTGCCTCTACAAGCCTTCTATGTATTTCTTCGATATCTAAGGGTTTAAATTCAACGTAACCGTCAACCGGTTCAATGCAAACTTGTTTTCCGCCTTTTATTTCGATAGCAGGTATTTCCTGATAGTACCATTTTGCTTTATCAGATGAGCAATGGATATACTTGGGTATTCCGAGAATTTTAATTACATCATCTTCTACAAGTCCGTGGTTAAGCTCCTTCCATCTTTCGAGCATTAAAAGTTTTTTTTGATATTCGGTTGATTGTGTAATTTCTGTCAATAAGTCCTGGTATGATTTTCTCGCCTGGTCCCAAGAGCTTGCAGCTAACTCAAATTGTGAATTGGCAAAAAGCTGTTGGGCTTCTTGTTCAATCAGGGCTATCTTATTAAATTCATCAATGAAATAATCAAACAACAAACCTTCAACATTTATTTTTTCCTGTACACATAATGCTTTAGAATTTTTAGTGGCAACAATTTTTTGGGTTAATTGTTTAGACTTTTCAAATTCAATACTCGATTGATCCCAGAACTTTGCAGCTGATACGTAATCTTCTTTTGAAAATGCATTTTGCGCATTTTCAAAGAGTTTTTTTGCGACGAGCCATTGATTTTTTGCTTCGATGTCTGCTTTAATTTCAGTGGCAGACAGGTAAGAATCCTGGCATTTTTGTTTTACTTCCAAAGCATAGTTACGTTCTTTTAGTTTCTGAGCCAGATAATTTTTCCAATTTTCTTTTTCAACTTTGACCTTCTCGATTTTTAGTGAAATTACATTCGGGTCGTCAATTCCCGGTTTCGCAATTTCCAAAAGAGAGATGGCCCTATCGAATTGCTTGTCAGATATGTGATTTTCTGCTTCATATATGAGTTGTGATACCTGGTCTTCGATTTCTTTATCCAGAGAAGCCTTTTTGTTTTGAAAGAAAAGCTTACTTTTATTCAGGTATGTTTTGGCTTGTTTGTAATTCTTTTCTTCGATAAACTCTTCTGCTTTTCCAAGATTAAAATTGGTTTTGATTGCGATAGTCAATAGAATTCCTCCTGCAATCAGCCCAAGAAAGAACAAATTTTTAAGGCAACTACCAATAAATCTGTTTCTGGCAGCCAGTTTATGATGATCTTTCATAATTTCAGAGTGAGTTTTTTTTAAAGAATCTTTGAGGTCTGTTCTGGAAGGGTCAATTTCAAGAATTTGCCTGAGCTTATACTGAGCTTGTTCTTCTGCACCTTTTGACATCATCAGAACAGCTTCATCTTGTAATTTTTGAATACGTTCTTGTTTAACGGCTTTGTTGAATTGTTTTGAAGCTGAGATTATCTTAATGTTTTTAGGATACTGCTCATTGAGTTTTTTCAAAATCATAGCAGCTTGCTTGAATTCCTTTTTTGAGATATGATCCTGAGCTTTTTCTAAGGCGGAATTTATCCTCTGATAAGAGTTATCATTCATTTTTGAACCTCCACTTGGTTTACCCTCGATTTATTTATAGACCTATCATAAAGAGATATAAAAAATATTCAAGAACTTTTTATACATTAATTCTAATCTCATCGCTTCCGCGATTGAGCTTTTTGGGGGTTGAGGTTTTGTTCGGGTCGCTTGCGCTGGGCGCTGTTGGGATTGAGTTTTTATTTTCGGGTAGCTTGCGAACGAACCCTGACTATGGTTCTGTAAAATTAAAAATGACGCAGATTTGGCCGATAGATAGATTTTTTAATTTGCAGTTTTGAGGAGAAAAAGTGTATTTTTTGATTTAATGGGGTTAAAGTTGCTAAATTGGGCTTGACAGGCGGGGTGATTGGCAATACATTGCAGTTTCCGGGTAATTTTGTATTTTGACGGTTAGAGTGCGGTTTGGCCTGGAAGCAAAAACTTGCGTATAATAGAGACGTGACGTAGCTGGGCAAGTGCCCGGAAATAAATATAAGTGTTTTAATTCTCGAAAGTTAAGGAGAATCTAATGGCAACAAAAGTAGCAATTAATGGCTTTGGCCGAATCGGACGAGCAGTAGCTCGTATAATTATGGAACGCAAAGATATGGAACTGGTAGCAATAAATGACCTTGCTCCAGCGAAGTCTTTGGCTCATCTGTTCAAATACGATACCGTAATGGGCAAATACAAAGGCAGCGTCGA
>CAZITB010000060.1:2777-16500 GCA_964542055.1 uncultured Candidatus Kuenenia sp. | reverse complement strand
GATAATACCTACATATTAGATCGTACATGTATAGGAATAGTATTGGAAGAATATGGAGAACATATCGTAATGAATCATGTTGAAGAGGGATGGCATCGAGCATCTTGGGCAGATAATTCGCCTGATTATAATTTATGTAATAAATGTTATCCCGTTGTACATAACTAGGAGAATAAAATGAAAAAATTAGTTTTGATTTGTGCCATATTGGCTGTGTTGCTAACAAGCAGCGCTTTACAGGCATCCTGGGAAACATTTGCTATTAGAAATGCAAGTGGAACCAACAATCCTCCTACCGTCACTGAAAATGTAACCGCCTCTGATTCAACGACAGGCTGGACATCTTTTGGAATCACCGAATCGGGACAAAAGGCCGGATGGGGTACAAGCAGCATGGACGGTCAGACCGTGGGCGATCTTCAGGCGGTAAGCATTACACGCCATTCGAGTGTTGATGGATGGGGGCCATATTTCAACATATGGATATCTGATGGTCAGGGCGGATATGCTACACTTGCCAATGAACCAAGTCATACCTCAGAATACAGCAATTACGGCGAAACCGCTTATGATATGACATGGGAAGGTGCACTGGAAAATGCAACCTGCTGGGTTTATGAAGTTGATAGTTCCCAGGGCTTTTTGCTGCCGAACGGCCAAACTACCTATTCAAATCTTCCCGCAGGTACCACGAACCCATTTACTTTTGGTGATTTTGCAAATTATACCATAGAAGTTTCAACATCCCACTGGGGCGGAAGCGGAGCGGCTGATGATTTAAATGCTTCGACATATACGGCCTATGGATTTAACTGGGTATTCGGCGACACACAGGATAACTATACAGACAGTTATCTAGTTAAAGATGCGACAGTGGTCCCCGAACCAACAACAATCGCCATTCTCGGTATGGGTGCAGTTGGACTTATCCGCAGAAAAAGAAACGCATAAATAATAAACTCGGCAAAGCCCGGTTCCACCCGGAGCCGGACTTTCGCCCAGCTTAAACAGGCCAGTAAAAAATTTAATCCAAAAACAAGGAGAAGAAAATGAAAAAGGTATTTGTAGCAGTAGCAGTTTTATTTGCCATTGTTGGCACATCTCAGGCGGGATTGATGACAGGAAGTTTTACGGTTGCAGGTTTTGGTGATCTGGCATTCGACAGTTCAACGTTAGATTTTGATCAAACCATAACTTATAACATCGCTATTAACGCAAGAAATGGCGACTTTGTATCGATTTTTCCAGGTAGCTACTTCCAAGATACAGCTCTTGTTCCGGATGTCAGCGGCAACCCCCATGGTTCGATTGACGACTGGGCAGTCGTTAAGGACAGTTCAGACAATACGGTCCTTAAGATTGATTTGGGTTCCGGAAGCTGGACATTGGGAGCTGGCACGTTTCTATGGCAGGATGTGCCGGTTGTGTTCCAGGACCCGACAGGCAACTTTGATGATACACCTGGCCTGATGACCATGGGTGGACAAACTGGCGGCGGTTGGTCAGGCTCGTTTCTTGCGGTTCCTGAACCGATGACGCTTGCATTGCTTGGCTTGGGCGGACTTATGCTGCGAAGAAAAAAATAGCCATTCTATGCTATAAAACTAAAAGGCTGGCATAAAACATGTCAGCCTTTTTTTATTTAAAACTAAAAAATCTGATATTTTTTCATTTTTACCGCTGTTTTTATCTCAAAAATGAAGGTTTTTTGATTTTTTCCATGGCCTTCGCCTTTTTTGGGTTGACAAAGAATTAATATCGGTTATTATAAGAATGTGGAAATCCGATTGGTGGAGAGAGAAGAACGAGCCCGCCAAAATTTCCCCGTAAACAGGAAGCCTAAAGAGAGAAGAGAAATATTTGGAAGGAGAAGAGATGAAGAAGATGTTGGTATTAACAGTTTTATTGGGTTGCTGCTCTACATTGTTTGGGGCCCCTGATATTCAATTTTCACCCGGCGGTACTACGTCAGGTGGATGGTATTACGATGGGAACTACAATTTTAGTTTTAATCAAGATATCGATATTGATTTAATTCAGGGTCAGCAAACAGATGCACTTTACAGTCAATTTGTTTTTCTGCCGGATATGACATTAATAAATTATACTTCAAGTTCAATTGATGGAGTTGGAACTGGTGTAATTCAACATGGCGGTACCGTGGAAATCAAAGACAGTGTGGGCAATACTTTGTTGTCAGGTACATTAACTCAAGGTAGCTACGTTACAACATTTGGCACATCTTCAATGTACCCGGAGATTCTTTCAGATATTTATGTTGATTATGTAAATAATTCAATCAATTCAACATACCTGGATAGTATTTCTGTTGGAACTTATTTTGATTTCAGTTTGACACTTCAAGCATCTGGAAATTTTGAAGACATGATACTAAATGATCAAACCGGTTCAAATGGCTTCAGCGGACAAATGACAGTAATTCCAGAACCAATGACAATTGCTATCCTCGGCTTGGGTGGATTGGTGCTTAGAAGAAAAAAATAGCCTTTCTATGCTATAAAAGTAAAAGGCTGGCATAACGTAACGCGTGTCAGCCTTTTTTTATTATCTCCGGCAAATCATTGACCAGCGTATCTTCAACGATATCCAACAACGTTTTAAGCGTTTTGCAATCTATAGCAACCGGCGGCATCAAAACGACAACATCGCCCAGCCCCCGCATCATCGCGCCTTTCCCCCGCATCGCCATACACAACTTCGCCCCAACCTGCTCTGTATAATCAAAAGACTCTTTTGTCTCTTTATCTTTCACAATCTCAATTCCGCCCGCCATGCCCACATACCGCGCATCACCAACAAAATCCAACCCTCTGAATTCCTCAAAATACTCATCAATCAGCAAAATTTTCTCCCCCATATTCTCAATTATCTCATTCTCTTCAAAAAGCTCCAGCGATGCAACCGCCGCCGCACATCCAAGCGCATTGCCCGTGTAAGTATGGCCGTGATAAAAAGTTTTAAACTCCTCTATCCCGCCCAGAAAAGATTCGTAAACCTCATCACTGGCCAAAGTCGCCGCCAGCGGCAAATACCCCCCGGTAATCCCTTTCGCCAGACACATCAAATCAGGCCGAACCCCCTCATGCTCACAGGCAAACATCTTACCCGTCCGCCCAAAGCCCATCGCAACCTCATCAACGATCAAAAGCGTTCCATACTTCCGCGCAAGCCTCTCAACACCTTTCAAAAACCCACTCGGGTGAACGATCATCCCTGCCGCTCCCTGTATCAGAGGCTCAACAATTATACCCGCAATCTCCGCACCCTTTTCTTTCAGCACCTTTTCAATAGCATCCAAGCTGTACTTCGCGCACTCCTCGCTTGTCCCCTCAAACCTGTACGGATTCGGACTCGGCGCAAAATAAGTATCAAAAAGCAGCGACTTAAACTTGCCATGAAACAAATCCATCCCGCCAACACTCACCGACCCCACAGTATCACCATGATAAGCATCCTTCAAAGCGATAAAACTTTTCTTGCCCTCTTGCCCGATATTCGCCCAATACTGATAAGCCATCTTTATCGCGATCTCAACCGATGTCGCACCGCTGTCCGAATAAAAAACCTTATTCAACCCTTCCGGCATAATCTCCACCAGCTTCTCTGCCAGCTCGATCGACCGTCTCTGTCCAAGCCCCAGCAAAGTACAATGAGCAATCTTATCAAGCTGCGCACGTATAGCATCATCGATTTTCTTAACCTTATGCCCGTGAACATTGCACCACAAACTGCTAACCCCATCTATATACCGCTTACCATCAGTATCTACCAGGTAAAAACCATCACCTGACTCAATCACCGTCTGCTCATTTGCAACCCACTGCGACATCTGCGTAAAAGGGTGCCAGACATATTTCTTATCCAAATCCAATAACTTCTCTGTATCCATAATCCTATCCAAAACTTTAAATCTTTGTCATTATCCAGGCGCAAAAAAAAGCGGGCACAAAACCCGCTCTTAAAATCCTATTATTAGTAACGATAATGCTCCGGCTTATACGGCCCCTCAACAGGATAACCGATATACTCCGACTGTTCTTTCGTCAACTTGGTCAATTTCGCACCAAGCTGGCCCAAATGAAGCCTTGCAACCTCTTCATCGAGCTTCTTACTCAAACGATAAACATCAACATCTTTCTTGTTGTTCCAGTTATCCATCGCCGCCAGAACCTGGTTCGTAAAGCTGTTGGACATCACAAAACTCGGATGCCCCGTCGCACAACCAAGATTCACCAGCCTGCCTTCTGCAAGCAAAAATATCGAATGTCCATCCGGGTAAGTGTACTTATCAACGCCCGGCTTGATATTTATCCTTTTAACGCCCGGCCAGTCATTTAGCTTGTCAACCTGAATCTCATTATCGAAATGTCCGATATTGCAAACGATCGCCTGATCCTTCATCTTGCTCATATGCTCAGCAGTAATAATATCGCAATTACCCGTCGTTGTAACATAAATATCTGCAAAGCCCAAAACATCCTCGATCCGCGCAACCGTATGACCGGCCATACAAGCCTGCAGCGCGCAAATCGGATCGATCTCGCTAACATAAACTTTCGCCCTATGCCCCGCAAGCGTCTCGACGCAGCCTTTACCAACATCACCATAACCGCAAACCATCGTCGTCTTACCTGCGATCATAACATCGGTCGCTCTCTTTATCGCATCAACAAGCGACTCACGGCACCCATAAATATTATCAAACTTGGACTTCGTAACTGAATCATTTACGTTTATCGCCGGGAACAAAAGCGTCCCCTTTTCTTTCATCTGGTAAAGCCTGTGAACACCGGTGGTCGTCTCTTCCGAAACACCTTTGCATCGTTTCACAACCTTATGCCAGAACTGATCATCTTCCTTCAATCGCTCCTTCAAAACACGGTTAAGTATCTTCACCTCTTTATTGTCTGTCGCTTCATCCAGAATTCCCGGATCCTCTTCCGCGTAATATCCCCTGTGAACCATCAGCGTTGCGTCGCCGCCGTCATCGATGATAATATCAGGGCCGTCACCGTCCCCCCAGGTAAGCGCCTTCAACGTATATTCCCAATACTCGTCAAGTGATTCGCCTTTATAAGCAAAAACAGGAGTCCCGCTTTTCGCAATTGCCGCCGCCGCATGATCCTGCGTAGAAAATATATTGCACGAAGCCCACCGAACATCCGCCCCAAGTTCCTTGAGCGTCTCGATTAAAACTGCAGTCTGAATGGTCATATGCAAACTGCCCATTACACGTGAACCTTTAAGAGGCTTATCCTTGCCGTATTTTTCACGTGTTGCCATTAATCCCGGCATCTCGTGTTCCGCTATCTCTATCTCTTTCCTGCCGAAATCGGCCTGCGACATATTCCTGATGATATAACTGTCTGTCTTTTCTAATTCGGGCATTAACAATCTCCTGCTTTTAATGAACATAAATTTTCAAATTTTTCCTTCACTGCTTTCCAACGTTCCTCCAGGAGCACCGCACCGATCTGGGTAACAACTTCAGCTCCCAGAATCGAACCCATTCGTCCGCAAATCTCCATCGGCTTTCCCGTCAGATATCCATATAAAAAACCTGCCGCCCAGTAATCACCGGCGCCGGTCGTATCTATAACATTATCAACTTTTTCAACTGCCACATCAACTATCTCCCCTGCACAAAGTATCATCGAACCTTCAGCCCCCATCTTCACTACCGCCACCTCACAATAACTTCCAAGCTGCTTTATCGCCGACTGTAAATCATCATCGCCGCTAAACGCCTCCGCCTCATCTTCGTTAGCGAAAACAATATCAACATACTTCTCGAGAAGATCAACAACCGTATCCTTAAACATCTTTACTATCTCGAAAGAACCAAGATCCAGACTTATTCTGCATCCTGCCTCTTTCGCTCGACTCATTATAGCATAAGTCAACTCTCGGTTAAACAGCAAATATCCTTCGATATGGATCAGATCATATCCTTCGAAATCACCGCTCTCAATCTCATCAGGACCAAGCATCGCCGCCGCCCGCAAACAAGTCCGCATCGTCCGCTCATGATCGGGCGTTATCATGCTTATACAAACCGCCGTCCTGTGATCATTCGAATACTTAAAATGTCCCGCATCGCCGCCGATCGATTTAAAAATCTTCAAATAATCTTCTGCCAGCTCATCATTGCCAAGCTTACCCAAAAATCCGCATCGCCCGCCAAGCCTCGCCAGCGCAGAAATCGTATTCGCCGCCGAACCGCCCGCCGCCATTGTCGCCGGCTTAGGAAGCAATTCCAAAAGAACCTGCATCTGTTCATCATTGATAAGTTCCATTCCGCCTTTGGCACCGACATAAGACCTTACAAAATCTTCATCGATCTGGGCAAGCATATCAACGATCGGCGACCCAGCACCTGTAATTTTAACTTCTGAAATATCCATCCATGACCTTTAATAAATTAACTAACTCCGTGAAAATCGCTTAGCTAAACTTACAACAAATAAAGACATCAAGCACGCACCTGCCAACACCTCCAGCATCACAACGATCCTCAAAAAAGAATCACCTTTGGGATAAACATCGCCCAGCCCAAGCGTCGCAAATGTCGTAACACTAAAATATAAATAATCTAAAAAATTACCTTCTTCCAGAACCTTACCCTGAAAAAGAATATGCGTAAAATTATACTTATACATCAACGCGCATCCAACGATCACGATCGCACTGGAAATAAGTACACGTGTCGGCCTTTCCCCATATCCAAATAGCAACCTGCCGAATATTAGCTCCGGTAAAAGCCTGATTCCATAAATATATCGCCAGAGCTTCTGATACCACTTATGATGCTCATAACCGGCTCCCTTTAGCTTAAACAGCAAATGGGCACAGCGTTCTTTATAAAACGTCTCACCCGAAAGCTGATAGTGCCCCGATTCCTGTGCGCTCTGCTTTATAAAACGCCAGAATGTCTCGTCATCACCGTTATGTCTCTTATCAAAAGAAATCCCGTCGTAAACCGGTACCATCTTACTTCCCGCGTAAACACCCGCAAAATCAGTGTAATATTTAAACTTAACATTTGTAAAATTCACACCCTTGCTGAAAAAAGTGCTGGAAAACCGGCTGTTAAAGTCAAACACAGCATGATTAAACAGCCCGTAACCTTCAAAAGTAGTAGTACGAAACATCGCCGCTCTTTTAAAATTCACACCCCTGAAATCGACCACACCCGAAAAAGTGCATCCATCGAAACCGCAATGCTTTTCAAAGACTCCATTGCAAAAACGTGTTTGCCCTTTAAATTCAGACAAATTAAATGAAACATCCCCCCTAAATACTACCCGCAGTGCCTCCGGCTCAGACCAGGACGATGCGAATACAACATCATCTTCAAAAATGCAGTTGTCGAAAACCATTTTCTGTGAAAATTTTACTGTCTTTCCATCTTCCTCAACATAATCAAGCTGATCTTTCATTACCACAGAGTTTTCATCAAAGTATCGATTCACATCCAGCGGACCTTCTATCGAACATTTGGTAAAATGGATTTCGTCACCCCTGGCAATAGCAGCCAAAAGTTCTTTTGCCGGTATTTTCTGCTTTTCTTTCCTGAATTCCGCCATTTTCTTCTACTTCCTAGTAACCTACAAAAGCAGTTCCAGAATTTCAGATTTTTTGGGAAGATTTTCCTGGGTCGGCGTCCTCTGGCATGCTATTAACTCCGCAACCATAGCAAACTTTGTCGCTCGCTTGGCATCATCACCAACCGCAGAACACGCTGCTATCGCCCCCAAAAAAGCATCTCGCCCGCAAGACATCGGCACCAATTCCGGCTCAAGCGGCTCAATCACCTCATTAAATTCCCTGCTCGCGATCAGACACCCTCGCCTTCCGCACCGCATAATAACTGTGTTGACCCCCCGAGCAACAATATCGGTCGCTATCATCTTCAATTCATGCACAAGCCCCGTCGAATCCTCATTCAAACTCGGGTCTGGTTCACATATCATCACATCTACATTGAAAAAGTCCTGCGGCCAGCTCTCAATCTCGTCGCTATGATTTCGAGGCGAAAACTTGATATCCAAAATAGAATTAGTATGGTGCATCTCCGTATTACGGATCAGCGAAATTATCGCTTCACGATCATTATAATCATTGATCAAACAGCAATTCGCATCGGTAATCACTCCCTCAACACTCGCACAGCTGGCATGTTCTACCGTAAACGCGCTATTTGCCCCCTCTGAAACACAACCGGTATTCTCCCCGTTATTATCGACCAGCGTAAAAATTGTTCCGGTATTTTTCGCCTCTGTAACAAAAAGATTGTCTGTATTGACTCCGAATTTGAGAAGATTTGCACGAATGTTCTCCCCGAAACAATCCTTGCCTATACAACTCACAAGAGACACCGAACATCCGCAAAGTGCAGCTTCGATCGCCTGATTCGGACCCGACCCCCAAGGATTGTATGAAAATCCAAGACCTTTGACATACTTTCCCGGCTCCGGTGTCCCCTCGCATTGAATTGCCATGTCCGTATAACTTGGACCCGCAACAACTACTTTAGGTATTTTTGCTGCCATCAAGATAATCCTTTTAACCTTTTATATGATATTTATATACTGGAAAACTCGTTTAGTTGCAACATTTTTTAAACACAATTGACTTATCACGCGTATTTGGTATAAACTAACCATTCAAGGATAACCTCCGTTATCTAATTTATGACATATAAACCGTTAAAAGGATTTGGTAGATTTAATGGCAGCTGACAAAAAAGAAAACTGCGGTATTTTCGGTATTTACGGGGATCCAAAAGCAGTAGATAAAACATATTTCGGTTTACACAGCCTACAGCACAGGGGACAGGAATCAGCAGGTATAGTTTCCAGCGACGGAGAATATATAAAAAGATACGCAGGAATGGGAAATGTCCAGAGAGTTTTCAGAGACAAATCAGTTCTCAAATCTCTTCAAAACAAAATGGCCGTCGGACACGTCCGCTATTCAACAACCGGATCAAGCGTCGCCGCCAACGCCCAGCCAATGCTAATGGAATATTCCCGCGGACAGGTAGCGGTAGCTCACAACGGAAATCTTATAAATGCATCACTGCTAAGAGACGAATACGAAGCATACGGCCACATCTTCAACACCACCGGCGATACAGAAATAATCATACACCTGCTGGCAAAACCGACCCATATTTCCAAGCCAGACCAGGTAGGCCACGTACTCCGGCACCTCCAGGGCGCTTTTAGCCTGCTTTTCCTTTTTCCCGACCGAATCGAAGCTGCACGCGACACATACGGCATAAGACCCCTTTGCATCGGAAGAACTGACGAAGGCGCCTATGTAGTAGCAAGCGAAACTTGCGCACTCGACGCGATAGACGCCAAATACATCCGAGATGTTGAACCCGGCGAAATAGTTACACTCGACCAGCACGGCATCCACAGTCGATTTTTCTTCGACACCGAATCAATTACACCGGCACATTGCATCTTCGAACACGTCTATTTCGCAAAACAAAACAGCTACATCTTCGGCGACAGTGTTCACAACGCCCGCAAAAAAATGGGCAGCCAGCTGGCAATTGAGCATCCCGTAGAAGCAGATATCGTAACACCAGTGCCCGACTCCGGAACCAGCGCTGCAATAGGATTCGCAAACCAAAGCGGCATACCATTCGACATGGGATTCGTAAGAAGCCACTACATCGGCCGCTCATTCATCTCGCCAAGCCAGGAACTTCGGGATTTGGCGGTTAAACTCAAACTTTCAGTCGTAAAAGAAGCAGTAAAAGACAAAAGAATCGTCGTCGTCGATGATTCCGTCGTGCGTGGCACTACCACAAAGGGCAAAATCAAACAACTCCGCCAGGCAGGCGCAAAAGAAATTCACATGCGTGTAAGCTGCCCGCCGCTCAGGTGCCCCTGCTTTTATGGCGTGGATTTCCCAACCCACGAAGAACTGCTCGCCAATAATAAATCCCTCGATCAGATCAGAGACTTCCTCGAAGTCGATTCCATAGGGTACATCTCTCTCGAAGGTATGCTTTCGTGCGTTTCAAAACCCGCCGACCATTACTGCACCGCATGCTGGTCAGGGAACTACAAAATACCCGTCAGCACCGTAGTAAATAAATTCGCTCTGGAAAGATACCAGATGCACATGTTTGACACTGAAAAAAATCCCGAAATTTAATACACGGACCAAAGTTATGTCAGATTACAAAACCTATGCCGATTCAGGAGTAAACATCGATGCAAATGACCAGATGGTCGAAAAAATCCAGTCCAGCGTAAAATCAACTTTCGGCCCCCGCGTCATCGACTCCCCCGGCGGTTTCGCAGGCATGTTCCGCCTCGACTATGACGAAAAACTTTTCAAACGCAACTACAAAAACCCCGTACTCGTCGCCTGCACAGACGGCGTCGGCACAAAAATAATCCTCGCCCAAATGGCAAACCGCTTCGACACCGTCGGCATAGACCTTGTCGCCATGAGCGTAAACGATATGCTCGTCCAGGGCGCAGAACCCCTGTTCTTCCTGGATTATCTCGCTGTTGACAAACTCGAACCCGCAAAAATCGCACAAATGGTAGAAGGCATCGCCGCAGGCTGCCGACAAGCTGATTGCGCTCTGATAGGCGGCGAAACCGCCGAAATGCCCGATCTATACTCAAAAGATGAATTCGACATGGCAGGCTTCGCTGTCGGAGTAGTCGAAAAAAACCGAATCATCGACGGCTCAAAAGTCCAAAAGGGCGATATCATCCTCGGCCTTCGATCTAACGGCATACATTCAAACGGATATTCACTTGTCCGCAGCATCTGCTTCAAACAGCTAAAACTCAAAATGGACCAGAAAGTCGAAGGCCTCTCAGCCGACACCCTCGGCGACGAACTCCTCAAACCAACCCGCATATACGTCAAACCCATCGTTAAACTGCTCAACTCCTACAAACGCAAACAGGTCGTCCACGCCATGGCACACATCACCGGCGGCGGCATAGTAGGAAACCTCCCCCGCGTCCTGCCCAAAAACTGCAACGCTGTAATAAAAACATCCGAATGGCCAAAGCACGAAATCTTCAATTTCTTACAGGAAAACGGCCCTGTCCAGGAAACAGAAATGTACCGCGTCTTCAATATGTCAATCGGCTTTGTATTGGTAGTCGCCCCCGATTTCGCCGATTCAATAACCGAAAAACTAGAAAAATCCGGCGAAAAAGTTTACCAGCTAGGAAAGATCACCCCCGGCACCCGCCGCGTGATCCTGAAATAAACACACTTCCACCTTATGAGTCAATTGAAAGGTCTTCACAATGACTAAATGCATGTGGTGCGGCAAAAAAAGTCTCGAAGTCAAAGAAATCAAGGTTTTAAGTACAGCCGGTCTTTTTACTGACAAACAGGAAAGTTCTTATTTCGTCTGTCCTGAACATGAGAAAAAATTGCGAGCTTTTTTGGACAGGGTAAGGCGAAATTCTCTTTTATTCATTGTGCTTATGTTAGCATTTATTTTTTGTTTGACAGTTTCAAGCGTTTTGATGTGTCAATTCTCATGGGCAGGATATTTATTTTGCACAAGCTTTTCTGCACTGGGTTTGGTGATGATTATATTCCCATTTTGTTCGCCTGGTACTTTTTATTTCATGAGCATAGCTACATCCATTAAGGTAGTACGAATTATGGGCGGAATATTTTTTCTTCTTGGTCTCACAGGGCTTGTACTGGGTTTCCCTCAAGGGTAAAAAAAGCAAGGAGGTCGGTTGTAATGTCTATAATACATCCCCTAATGAAAAAACTGGGCTATCAGGACTCGAACCTGAAATAAAGGAACCAGAAACCTTCGTGTTGCCAATTACACCATAGCCCACTTATTTCGTTTTATGCTATTGCAAGTCGCGCATTTAGTCAATTAAAAAAATTCTAAATGGACAAACTTGAGTTTAATTTTACCCCAGCTTATGATCTTCAGCTAGACAGAAAATGCTTGCGCGCCTGGCCCACAAGGTAAAAACTACCCGTAATGCATATCAGATCCTCGCGAGTAACTGCATTATTGGCAACCGAAAGCGCCTCTCGCAAATTAACCGCCGTCTGACACATCTTACCGCAAATCTCTGTGTACATCTCCGCCAGATCTTCCGGATAACTTGCCTTAGGCGAATTGCTCCGCGTAAAAATCACCTTATCCGCACCAAACTGCAGCTCTGTCAACATACCCCGAATATCCTTATCCTGGTTACAGCCGAAAATCACGATCATAGAATCATAAGGCACATGCTGGCCGATCGCACCCATCAAAGCCTTAATACTCGCACCGTTATGAGCCGCATCAACCATGACTCGCGGATCACCATGAACCATCTCCATCCGGCCGGCCAGCTTAACCAACGAAAGACCCTCAATCGCCTTGCCGTCATCGATCGTATAACCTGACCCCTTTAGCTTATCAAGCATCGCCAATGCAAGCCCGCAGTTAATGGCCTGATGCTGACCCGGCAGCGGTACCCGCAAATGCTCAAACTTGCTCGTCGCGGTACTAACACATATCCTCGTATGAGGACCGTGCTCACGCGAGTATTCGAACCTGCTCGAAAAATCAATATCACCGCCCGCCACACTCAAAGGAGCGTTTATCGAAAGCGCATGCTGCCTCAAAACTCCCATAGCCTGATCTTCCTGCGGAACGGTTACAACCGGAATACCTTTCTTGATCACACCAGCCTTTTCCAAAGCGATACTCTCAATGCTGTTTCCAAGCTGATGCTGATGATCTATACTGATATTTGTAATTCCCACAACATTGGGATTAATAACATTCGTACTGTCAAGCCTGCCGCCAAGACCGGTCTCAATAATTGCGATATCAACTTCTTTTTCGACGAAATACAAAAACGCCAGAGAAGTCATTATCTCAAAGAACGTAGGCGAATCGCCTTTCATCTTCTCAATAGGCCCATAAAGCCTATTCATTAAATTCACCATCTCTTTTTCGCTGATCTGCTCGCCATTAATCGAAATTCTCTCATGCAGCGACTCAATATGCGGCGAAGTATAAAGACCGACCTTATAATTGTTGGCTTCCATCATCTTAGCCAGCATCATTGCCGTAGAACCTTTACCCTTGGTACCGGCTATATGAACAGTCTTGAGCTTTTCGTGCGGATTACTGATATAACCCAAAAGTGTATTCATACGATCCAGATTGAACGTCGATACATTATAACGCAACACCCTCTGCTTCTCATAATCAGTCTTATCGAACAAATAAGCTAATGCCTGTTTATATGTCCTAAAAGCCTTAGAGGCCTTTTTTTTACTGATTGAGGAGGGTTTGGTTGTACTTCTCTTGGTAGTTTTCGTGCTATTTGCCATATCTAAAACACTATAGCAAAATCAAACTTCAAAGTCAATACATACTAGAGGTTATACGGATACAAAGTAACCGTAAAACGGCTGTTTAAACCACATAAGGTGCGAAAAACAAACAAGTTAAGAAATTGTTAAAAAAACGCTAAATTTATTTAAATTGGACTTATTGATAAGCAAAAGCTTATTATGAATTCTGTTTTACTTATTTTACTTTATTGTAAATATAAGCTATACTTGCTCTTTAATTATTATTGCTTATATATTTCCCAAGGAGGTAAAATGGGTAATTCTTCAAAACATTCTACTGATATTGAAAAATGGCTCAAGCTCTGTTTCGCACAAGGCG
>CAZITB010000060.1:0-2767 GCA_964542055.1 uncultured Candidatus Kuenenia sp. | reverse complement strand
GGGCCCAAAACTTTCATTAGACTTCTTGACTATTTCGGTTCCATCGACCGAATTCTGGGCTCATCCGCAAGCGCGATGACTAAAATCAAGGGCATAGGTACGAAAACCGCCGAAGGAATTTTTTCAACTTTGGACCGCTTCGATATCCAAAAAGAACTCGACCTCGCACACAAAAACGACATCTCCATCATCTCCTTTCAGGACTCGCGATATCCCCCAGCCCTCAAAAAGATCAACGACCCGCCCCCGGTCCTCTACCTCAAAGGCACCCTCGAAAGAAAAGATTCCCTTGCGATATCCATCGTCGGCTCAAGACGCTGCAGTCTCTACGGCCAGGAACAGGCCTCCCGATTCGCACATGTCCTTGCAAATGCAGGCTTTACCGTCGTATCCGGCATGGCTCGTGGCATAGACACCGCCGCCCATCGCGGCGCACTCGCCGCCAAAGCCAGAACCATCGCCGTACAGGGCTGCGGACTGTGCAACATCTTCCCGCCCGAAAACGAAAAACTGTTCCATCAGATCGCCGCTTCCGGAGCCTGCATTAGCGATTTCGCCCTCCAGTACGAACCCCTCGCCGAAAACTTCCCATCAAGAAACCGCATCATCGCAGGCCTGTCAATGGCAACTATAGTCATCGAAGCCTCTTCACGCAGCGGATCACTCATAACCGCAAAACTCGCCGCAGATTACAACCGTGAAGTCATGGCAGTACCCGGAAAGATAGACTCCCCGCTAAATACAGGCAGCCACCAACTCATAAAAGACGGCGCACGCCTGATCGATTGCGTCGAAGACATCATGGAAGCACTCGGATACATAGGCCACGGCCTCAAAGACCACGTCACAAGCGCCCAGCAAGACAGCAAACGAAATATCGAAAGAGCCAACCCCACCGCCCACTTGAACCTCAGCGAAAACGAAAAAAAGGTCTATGAAATTCTCCAATCCCAAAGCCTCTTCATCGAAGACATCATCGCAGGCTCAAAGCTCGACCCCGGCCAGATAAACGCATCCCTGATCTCCCTCCGATTAAAAGGCCTGATAAAACAACTCCCCGGAAACTGCTTCGAAAAACTATAAAAAAATTAAAATTAAATCTACATAAATACTAGTAAGATAGTATAATATAATTAGCAAAATTAAATATCTTGAATTTAAGGAGATATGCCATGAAAACCTACTTAAAAATATCTGTTTTGACTTTTTCGATATTTCTTCTCGGTTGCCAGAATTCTCAACAGCAAACCGATAACGTTGATTTACAGCCATCCCAAACTCAACAACCGGCTGACGACTCAACCCAAAATATCCCTGATCAACCGCAACCGGCCCAAACTCAAGATGACCAGCTCGAAAAATCTTCACTCGTTGTCCACGGCATGGGCTGCCCGCTTTGCGCCTATAATGTTCGCAAGAAACTATACGAAATAGATGGCATAAAAGATATAAAGCCCGACTTGAACACAGGAAATGTCGTCATATACTATGAAAAAGGAAACCGACCGACCGACCAGCAGCTCGAACAAGCCATCCAGCAAAGCGGCTTTACACTCAAAGAGATCATTGACTAAACCGAAAGGATTCGAAAATGAAAACGAGCTTACCCACGCGCTGTTTCTTTGCTATCTTTGTATCTTCAGCTGCATTAACATTCGCCCAGCAGCCGACCTTCACACCTTCGCCCGTTATGCCCGGCAAAGGTGTCTTCTCACTCCAGCAGCTTTTCCAATACCGCCAATTCGGCGAAGATAAAACAGGTCTAAACCGCGATGTTGAGCAATGGTCCTCGATAACAAATATAAAATACGGCCTGAGAAACGATCTATCCCTCGGCCTCAAAGTCCCGCTTCTATACCGCGAACTTTCTTCTCCCGCATCAAACCGTACCGACGAAGGCATCGGCGATATCGAACTGCTAGCCTCATGGCGATTCTACCAGCACGACTTCGGCCCCATTGACAACACCCGCGCAGCTCTGTTATTCGGCACCGAACTGCCCACCAGCAACGAACCTTTCGGCACCAGCGGAGTCAACCCAATCATCGGCATAACCGCAATGCACCTCGAAGGCAGGCACGGTCTAAACGCCGCCGCCCGTTGGAAATTCAATACAGACGCTCGAGAATTTCCCATTAATCCCGGAACAAATGAATCCAACGCATTCTTTTACGACCTCGCATACCTCTACCGACTCGAACCGGTCGAGTACTCACTCGAAACCAAAGCCTCCATCTATGCAGTCATAGAACTAAACGGCCTTTACGAAACCAACGGCGACAACGAAATATTACTCTCTCCCTCAATCCTATACGAAGCCCACGAATATGCTATCGAATTCGCCCTCCAGTTCCCCATCAGCCAAAACATCCAACACCGAATAGAAACCGACTGGACCGCAACACTAGGCCTGCGATTACTTTTCTAAATACTGCAGGAAAAAAATGAAACTTTTTACAAACCCAAACGAAAATATGTATCTAAGACGCTGGATAAACGTAATCCCGCAAATCATTCTCCCCGGAGGAGCATATTACTTTGCGGGCAGATATAAACTGACAATAATTTGTTTTTCGGTTATCTTTCTAATGCATTTATTTACTGGATGGCTGATATTATCTCCCCGCATAGATAACTACAATTACATTTACTTAACTTATTTTGTAATTATTATGGCTTGGTCAATTTTTCTTTTCCATTCCTGCACAAAAAAAATCCCAAAAAAACGATTACTAAAAAAAACAATAATCTTTTTTGCAATCATCAT
>CAZITB010000059.1:9609-16947 GCA_964542055.1 uncultured Candidatus Kuenenia sp. | reverse complement strand
TCAGCCATATTCAGCTGCGCCAGGATGCTCTCGAAGAATTGATCCTCAATCAAACACAGCTTTGGGAAATCCGCAACCAGCTCAAAGGAGTATTCGATCTCGAACGTATCGCCGCCAGGATCAGCACCTTCCGAACAAACCCTCGCGACCTGCTCGCACTTGCGGCAACGCTTAGGCGAATACCCCAGCTGCGCGAAAAACTAGCAACTTTCAAATCTGATATCCTCCTTAAACTCTGCAAAAATTGCGACTCGATGGATGAACTGGCAGACATGCTCGAAGCAGCCATCGATGAAAATGCACCCTCGCACCTTCGAGACGGCGGCGTTATAAAAACCGGCTTCAGCGAAGAACTCGACCAACTGCGCGGAATAAGCAAAGACGGCAAATCCTTCCTTGCCAAATATCAGCAGCAGCAGATAGAGCTTACCGGCATCGATAAACTTAAAATAGGCTATAACCGCGTCTTCGGCTACTACCTCGAAACTCCCCGCCAGTACGCCGACAAAGTCCCCGCAAATTATGTCCGCAAGCAAACAATTAAAAACGCCGAGCGGTACATCACCGAAGAACTCAAAAGTTACGAAGACCAGGTCCTCGGCGCACAAGATAAAGCCATCGAACTCGAAAACAAAATTTTCGAACAGATCAGGCAGGAAAGCACACGGTATATCTCCCGCTTGCAGTCGCTTGCCGATTGCATCGCCACCTGCGACTGCCTGACCAGCTTAGCTGTTCTTGCAATGGAACGAAACTACATTCGCCCGACCATAACTGACGATAAACAGCTCGAGATAATCGAAGGCAAACACCCGGTTCTGGCCCAGTCGCTTGGCGCAGAATTCGTCCCCAACGATGTTGAACTTGCTGACAAAAAAGAACTGACCATAATCACCGGCCCCAACATGGCAGGTAAAAGCACCTACATCCGCCAGACCGCTCTGCTTGTTCTGCTCGCCCAGACCGGCTCATTTATCCCCGCCCAGTCCGCGACCATCGGAGTCGTTGACCGGATATTCACACGAGTCGGAGCAAGCGATGAACTGCTAAGAGGCCAATCCACTTTCATGGTCGAAATGACCGAAACCGCCAACATCGTCAACAACGCCACCGACCGTTCCCTTGTTATTCTCGACGAAATCGGCAGGGGCACAAGCACCTATGACGGCCTGTCCCTGGCCTGGGCGATTACCGAATATCTCGCCACAACCCTCAAATGCCGTACGCTTTTCGCGACACATTATCACCAGCTGACCCAGCTTTCCGAAATCCTCGAAAACGTAAGTAACTGCAACGTCGCTGTTCGCGAATGGATGGACGAAATCGTATTCCTGCACAAGATCGTCCCCGGCGGAACCGACAAATCCTACGGTGTACATGTCGCCAAACTCGCCGGCGTGCCCAATTCCATAATCGACCGCAGCAGGGAAATCCTCGACGACCTCGAAGCCACATTCACAAAAGAAGCCTCCAGCGAACATTTCACCAAAACCAAAACCGTCAAAGAAGATACCGACTCGCTATTCATCCAGAAAAACAAATCCGTCCTCGACAAACTAGCCCAAACCGACATAAACAACCTCACCCCCATAGAAGCCATAAACCTCCTCAGCCAAATCAAAAAAGAAATGCAATAACGGCCGCTTTTGTCTTTTGGCTTGTTTTTTGCCTGATTTGGGGTAAAATACTGGCTTTTCGTATGGAAATTTTCAAAAAGGAACCAAAATGGCAAAACTGACAAAATTAGAAGATATCGTTTCCCTCTGCAAAAGAAGAGGTTTTATATTTCAGTCAAGCGAAATTTACGGCGGACTGGCAAGCTGCTACGATTACGGCCCGCTCGGCTCAGAACTAAAACGCAACGTCCGCAGCGCATGGTGGAAGGCAGTCGTCCAAATGCGCGACGACGTCGTAGGCGTGGACTGCTCGATCCTGATGCACCCGATGGTTTGGAAATCCTCCGGCCATGCCGACAAATTCGCCGACCTGGTAACGGTTTGCAAAAAATGCAACACCCGAACCCGCGTTGACCACCTCGAAGACGGCGAACACACCGGCCATGTCAACATCGAATCAGCAGAAAAAGAAGCAGCTGAACTTGCCGGCAAAATTTGCCCCGCATGCGGCACAATCGGCCAGTTCACAAAACCGATGGCATTCAAACTCATGTTCGAAACCGAAATGGGCGCAAACGCCGACGATACCATGAAAATTTACCTCAGACCGGAAACCGCACAGGGCATCTTCGCCAACTTCCGCAACGTCCTCGACAGCACACGCGTTAAGATCCCCTTCGGCATCGCACAGATCGGCAAAAGCTTCCGCAACGAAGTAACCACCAAGGCATTCATCTTCCGCACCCGCGAATTCGAACAAGCCGAGCTGGAATTCTTCTGCGAACCCGGCACCGACGACCAATGGTATGAGCACTGGAAACAGCAGCGGTTCAAATGGTACACCGATTTCGGCATCAATCCCGAAAACCTGCGCTTCCGCGAACACGACCCCGACGAACTTGCCCACTACGCAAAAGGCTGCGTGGACGTCGAATACAAATTCCCATTCGGTTCAGGCGACTGGCAGGAACTCGAAGGCATCGCCAACCGCACCGACTACGACCTTCGCCAGCATCAGCGAGGCATGCGATCCATGACCAGCTGGTTCGAAAACGGCAAGGACCTGGTAAAAACCAAACTCGCCGACGAACCTCAAGATTACGAAAAGGGCCCGCTGTCATTCTTCGACGACCAGGAAAAGAAACGTTACGTCCCATACGTCATCGAACCCTCAGCCGGTATCGACCGAAGCACACTTGCCTTCCTTGTAGATGCCTACGACGAAGACGAAGTCAACGGCCAGAAACGAAATCTGCTGCGGTTCCATCCCTCGCTTGCCCCGATCAAAGCCGCGATTTTCCCGCTGGTCAAAAAAGAAGGCATGCCCGAGATAGCACAGAATCTCGCCAATGATCTCAAAAAATACTTCGCCTGTTTCTACGACGAAAAAGGCGCCGTCGGCCGCCGCTACCGCAGACAGGACGAAGCCGGCACCCCGTATTGCGTTACCATCGACGGCGACACCGTCAGCGATAACGTTGTAACCATCCGCGAACGTGATTCCATGCAGCAGGAAAAGCTAAACCTCGACCAGGTCAAAAACTACCTGCGCGACAAACTCGATATGTAAAAAAGCTCAATCGCGGCAGCGATGAGATTAGCAACATGAGCAACTTTTGAATAAACCCGGAAGCGTGGAGCGCAAGCGACACGAAAGTAAGCTCAATCGCCCAAGCGATGAGATAAAAAAATGAAATTAAAAAAAATTAAATCTAAAGGAAAAACATGATATTCGATAAACTCCAAAACGCAAAAATGTATAAGGGCCTATCCGGCAGGCTAGACAAAGCCTTGCAAGTTGCAGCAGAAACAAATTTTTCAACTATGGAAAACGACAAGTACGAAGTTGACGGCGATAATATTTTTTACATGGTCCAGAGATACCAAACCAAACCAATCGCGCAGGGCAAACTCGAGGCCCATCGAAAGTACATCGACATACAGATAATCATCACGGGCCGGGAAATAATCGGCTATCAGGCTTTATCTGATCAGCAGCCCCAAGATGATTACGACCCCAAAAATGATTTTATTTTATACGATCCCATCGGCCCATTGACAAAACTAAAATTGTCTTCAAACCAATTTTGCGTCTTCTTCCCTGATGACCTCCACATGCCCGGCATAACCGATGAAAACGTAACAGATATAGAAAAGGTGGTAATAAAAGTAAAAGTGTAAAAACAAAAGCTCCATCGCGGCAGCGATGAGATTGGCAACTTGAGTAACTCTTGGATAAACCCGGAAGCGCAGAGCGCAAGCGACACGAAAAAACTATAAATTGAAGGGGTCAAAAAATGACAGAGGAAAAAGCTGTAAATAAACGGGTTAAAGCAAGAAAAGTTTTACGCATTCTTGCCAGAATCTTATTTACATTATTTTTAGCGGCACTGATTTTTTTCCAGGCACCGGTAAAAGTCATAATCTTCTTTTTCATATTCCTGCTGGCCGATCTTTTCATCCCCAAACCATATTACAAATACTTCTGGCTCTTTGTGCTGGCTGTATTTATCGGCTTTGCAATCTGGGTCTTTCTACCTGAAAATGATCAGGGCTGGGAACCGTTCGTCTTCGAAGACGAAATACAGGCATTCAACCAGAAATACGCCGTCCCCGACGAGCAAAACGCGGCCCTGGCTTACAAACAGATATTTGCCGATGTCAATAAAACCGACCTTGACCCAAATGTTACCCAGGAAGTTGAAGATATAACTATGCGCCAACCCTGGACTGCCCAGCAATATCCCGAGCTTGCTAAATGGCTAGAGCAAAAACAACCTTTCCTCGACAAAATCGAAAAAGCCGCCCAAAAACAAGGATTCTATCTTGAGAAAAAAACCGATGATTTTTTTAATCCAATGATCGATCATCTTAGAATGTACAGAAAAGTCGCTTATACGCTTGTAAGGTTTTTTTACCTCAATGTAGGCCAAAATAACATCGATCAAGCCATCGAAAATGCGACAGTATTAAAAAAAATGAGCCGACAGATATTCCTACAGCCAAATCTGATTTTTTCCCTAGTGGGAATATCCCTCGATGCTTTGGCACTTAATAATTTCAAGTATCTTTTGGCGAAAGAACCGTTAGATCAAGACCATATTGCAAATGTTGAAAATATTTTAAAAGATGGGCATTTTGATTGGAATAAAATTTATTCCAAAGCTATGGAAAATGAGAACCTTACAAATAAAAATCTTCACACCGTATGGATTTATGAAACTAAAAATGGCAGTTACCGTTTCTCAAGAAGCTATGAAGGTCTAAATAAATTGGTTTCAAATAATGATATCCAACGATTTGAAGTTTCATATCCGAAGCGTAAATGGATAAAGGCTCAGACGCTTCTAAAATGGTTTTTTTACCCGTCCGATCCCCATGAATTTGGAAAAATCATAGAAAGAATATATATAAAAAATCCATCTGAGGTTAAATTCAGCTTAAAAACTGCCAAACTAAATATCGAGTACCAGTTGAAAATGATGCAGTCAATGTTAACTACGCCAATGGAAAATATTAGTAAACTTTTTCAAAGGCTCCGGAACAACTTCCAGGGCACACTTATCCTCCTCGAAATGCGAAAATTCAAAAATGTCCATAGCAAGTGGCCCCAGTCGCTAGACCAATTAGCCCTTGACGGCATCGACAAATCTGAATTTGTATATAAGAAGATTGATGAAGACAATTTTATCCTGTACAATATCGGTATAAACAAAATCGATGAAGGCGGATTCAGAGAAGGTGGTAACATTAAAATGGGTAAAGATGACACTCTGATCTGGCCCGCGTATGAAAAAGAACTCGAAAAATTAATATCCGAAGAATAAAAATGCTCGAAAAACAATTCATAAAAATAGATCAGCTGTCCAGCCACATCGGCCAACAGGTAACCCTGGCAGGGTGGCTCTACCGAAACCGTCCAAGCGGCAAAGTCCAGTTTCTAATCCTGCGAGATGGCACCGGCCTTTGCCAGTGCGTCATCGAAAAAGGCGAAATACCCGACGAGCTCTTCGACGCGATAAAAACCCTCGGCCAGGAATCATCTATGACCATCACCGGCACCGTCCGAGCCGAACCCCGTAGCCCCGGCGGACACGAACTTGCGGTAACCGGCGCGAAAATCATCGGCGAATCTACCGATTACCCCATAACCCCCAAGGAACACGGCGTCGATTTCCTGATGAAAAACCGACACCTCCACCTCCGCAGCCAGCGTCAATGGGCCATCGGCAAAATCCGCCACACGATCATAGATGCCGTCCGCAGATTCTTCAACGACAACGGCTTTACACTCATCGACACCCCGATTTTCACAACCGCCGCAGGCGAAGGCGAACAGACCCTTTTCGAAGTGGACTACTTCGGCCGTCCTTTGCACCTTTCCCAGACAGGCCAGCTCTACCTCGAATCCGCGGCAATGAGCTACGGCAAGGTTTACTGCTTTGGCCCGACTTTCCGAGCCGAAAAAAGCAAGACCCGCCGCCACCTCACCGAGTTCTGGATGGTCGAACCCGAAGTCGCATACACCGACCTGCAAGGCCTTTTAGAACTGGCCGAAGACTTTGTAACTTCGATCGTAAAACGCGTCTTACAGGATAACCGCCCACAGCTTCAAGAGCTCGAAGCCGACATCGAAAGCCTGGAAAAAATACAAAAACCATTCATCCGCCTAACGTACACCGAAGTTGTCGATATTCTTACCAGCAAAACAGCTGCCGATTTCCTTGCTAAACAACTGGAAGAATTCAAAGCCCGCAAAAAAACCATCGAGCAGAATATTAAACAGCTTGAATCACAGCAGACCCAAGCCAAAAAGCAGTGGCAGATAAATAAAATCACCGCTGAAATTGCCGACTTGAAAAACGAGCTAAGCGAAATCGAAGTAAAAATAGAAAACAACCCCAAACACGCCGAACTTGCCGCAAATTTCCAGTGGGGCAAGGACCTCGGCGGCTCAGACGAAACCATCATCTCGCAAATGCACGATAAGCCCGTCTTCGTAACTCACTACCCAAAACAAGCCAAGGCTTTCTACATGAAAACCGACCCAAACAATGATAAAGTCGTAGAAAATTTCGACATGCTCGCCCCTCAGGGCTTTGGCGAAATAATCGGCGGCAGCGTCCGTGAAGACGACCTCAACATGCTCCTCAATAGAATCGACCGCGAAGGCTACAACCCCGAAAGTTACCAATGGTATCTCGACCTGCGAAGATACGGAACCGTCCCTCACGGCGGTTTCGGCCTCGGAATCGAACGCACCGTCGCCTGGATCACCGGCTCAAAACACATCCGCGAATGCATCGCTTTCCCGCGAATGATGGATAAGGTGGATATCTGATGACCCAGCAGTCATGGACGATCAAATCACTGCTGGACTGGATGGTTCCTTTTTTCACCGAAAAAGCCATCGATGCGCCCCGACTAACTGCCGAACTTTTGCTTTCACACGTTCTCGGCGTCCAGCGAATCGAACTATACATGCGGTTTAACGAACCGGTCGAACCCGACAAACTCGCCAAACTCAGAGAACTGGTAAAGCGTACAACCAATTTCGAACCGTATGCATATCTCATCGGCAGAACAGAATTTTACTCGCTCGAAATAAAGGTAAATCCATCGTGTCTTATCCCCCGGCCTGAAACCGAACTGCTCGTCGAACGAGCCATAGAATTTTTGCGAACTCAAAAGCAATCCCAAACCCAGCAGGTATGCGACCTTT
>CAZITB010000059.1:4480-9599 GCA_964542055.1 uncultured Candidatus Kuenenia sp. | reverse complement strand
GACCTTTGCACCGGTTCAGGCTGCATCGCCGTGGCAATTGCCAAAAATTTCGAAAACTGCAAAGTAACCGCCACCGATATCTCAGATGACGCTCTAAAAATGGCAGCCGTAAATATCAGCAATCACGGCCTTGAAAACAAAATCGACCTGATGACCGGCGATCTGTTTCAGCCGCTCATCGAAGGCCTCGACCAGACAAAATTCGACCTGATCGTCACCAATCCCCCATACGTCAGCGAATCCGAATACGAAAAACTCGAAAAGAACGTCAAAGACCATGAACCCCGATCAGCACTTTATGGCGGCACCGACGGCCTTGACATCTACCGCCGAATAGTTGACGGCGTGATGGACCACCTGAAACCTGAAGGCGCACTGATAATGGAAATCGGTTTTTCCCAAGGCCCCCAAATCAAACAGCTTCTCGAGCCGCTCTTTACAAATATCAAAATCGAAAAAGACCTCTCCGACAATGACCGGATCGTCATCGCATCCAATCAGCAGATAAAAGGTTACGTACCTCTCCAGCCCGAAGATCAACCCCTCAAAGATTTAGCCCTCAAAAACCCCCAATCAGATTCCGAAAAACTTCAATGAAGTCTCCGTAACCGCATCACAAAACTCTTCAACATCCATGTCCTTAAGCTCCGCAATGAACTTAGCCGTATGAACCATCAAAGCCGGCTCATTTATCTTCTGCTTCCTCATCGGCACAGGTGACATGAACGGACAATCCGTTTCCAGCATCATCCTCTCGACCGGCACAACCTTCGCAGCTTGCCTTGCGGTTTCGGCATTTTTAAAAGTTACCACCCCCGTAAAAGAAATATAATATCCCCTATCCAGCAGCATCTTGGCCTCTTCGGCAGTACCGGAAAAACAATGAAAAACAACAGCCTTCAACTTGCCCTCGTACTGGTCAAGAATCTCAACCGTCTCATCCATCGCCTCCCGCGAATGAATTAGAACCGGCTTATCAATCTCACTTGCGATATCCAGATGCCGCCCAAAAAGCTCAACCTGCGCATCCTTCTTTGAAAACTGATAATGATAATCAAGCCCCGTTTCACCGATCGCGATAATATATTCATTTTCGCAAAGATACCTCAAATCCCGTATATTCTGCTCGCTCGTTTCCTTTGCGTAATGCGGATGAATCCCCGTTGCACCGTAAACATTGGAAAAGCCTCTGCAAAGATCAAGCACACCATGAAAATCCTTCGGCTCTGTAGCAACGGTAACTATCTCGCTGACACCCGCTTCCCTGGCCCGATCTACAACCGCATCCACACCCTCGATCAACCCCTCAAACGTCAAATGTGCATGTGTATCAATAAGCTTCATTTAAATCCCCTAAGCTGTCGCAGCTTCAACCAAATCTCTAAAATCATCCGTACTCAACTGGGCCATAGAATCAATTATCATGTCCGCTTCAAAAAGTTCTTCCCGCTTGCGGGTCGTCGTAATTGCAATAACCTTACATCCCGCCGCTTTGGCAGCTTTAACCCCCGTCACCGCATCTTCTATTACCACACACTTGCCCGGTGCCATATTAAGTTTTTCCGCAGCCTTCAAAAAAGTATCCGGTGCCGGCTTTCCGTTTCTAACCTCTTCACCAGATACCTCCGCATCGAACTTGCCCTCAAGACCCGCTCTGCCAAGCAGAAAATCTAAATTCACCCTCGGCGTAGAAGACCCAATCGCAATCCGAATCCCATCTGCTTTCAAAGCCGCCAATAATTCCTGCACACCTTCTAATGTTTCTATCCCGCCGGTGATCAATTCTCGAAACCTCGTTTCCTTCCAGTCCGACAATGCATCGATTTCTTCACGGCTAAGCTTGCGTTTGGTCATATCCGGAATGATCTGATAATTTTGCATCCCGAACGTGCTCTCAAAAAACTCATCCGAAAACTCCAGGTTCTCACGCTTGGCCAGATCGATCCACGCCAGCCTGTGATAAGCTCCCGTATTTACCAAAACCCCGTCAAAATCAAATAAAACCGCAACTTCTGCCATATCCATCATCCATCAAATGCTTTTTCATAATGCCTTACCTGCGGCCTGCCTTTTTCCGGCAAAACAACCGCCACAACATCGAACCTGTACGCCATATCCGAAAGCTTGTACTTGTTCATAAAATATCGCCCCGCAGCCAAAAGCCTAGAACGCTTTGCACTATTGACCGCCTCCTGCGCCTTGGCGAATTCTTCACTCGACCGAGTCTTAACTTCAACAAAAACCAGAACATCCCGGCACGTCATAACCAGATCGATCTCGCCGGCACTTATAGAAAAATTGCGAGCGATACATTGATAACCTTTACGTTTCAAATACCGTTCGCAATATTTTTCGCCCCAGCTTCCAAGCAAAGCCCTGTCAGCCAGGAGTTTCTTTCTGTTAAAAAACAACGACAGCAATTTGCCCTCGTTATTTTTTTCTTCTGATGCTTGTATGTTCGCTGTGTCGCTGAGAAAGCTTCACTGCCTTTCCGATTCTGTCGCGGAGGAAGTAAAGTTTCGCTCTTCTGACCTTTCCGCTTCTGGTCGGAACGATCTTATCAACATTGGGCGAATTCAAAGGAAAAATCCTCTCAACACCTTCATCATTTACAAGCCGTCTCACTGTAAAATTCTCATTCATTCCACGGCCTTTGCGAGCGATAACCGTACCGGTAAACACCTGCACACGTTCTTTATCGCCTTCTTTAATTTTATAGTGAACCTCAACAGAGTCGCCGATCTCAAAATGCGGCTTCTCACTTTTCAAGCTCTTACTTTCTACATGATCCAATATTTCAGTTTTCACGTTTATACTCCTGCTTTTTACTTTTTAAGTAACATTATTCTTTATATATTTGTCCCAAAGATCGGGCCGTTTATGCCTTGTTCTTTCAATTGCCGTCTCTTTACGCCATTTCGCGATTTTACCGTGATCACCGCTAAGCAAAATCTCCGGCACCTTCATACCGCGAAAATCTTCCGGCCTGGTATATTGCGGATACTCCAGCAATCCATCGCTGAAAGACTCTTCCTGGCTGGAGGTATCATCGCCCAGCGCTCCCGGCAAAAGTCTTACCACAGAATCGATTATCACCATCGCAGCCAATTCTCCGCCGCTCAAACAATAATCACCGATCGATATCTCCTCAGCGTCCAAAGCCTGATGAATCCTCTCATCAAAACCTTCGTACCTGCCGGCAATCATTATAAGCCGCTTTTCCCTGCTCAGCTCAACCGCCTTAGCCTGGTCAAAACGTCTGCCTTGCGGCGTAAGAATAATCGTTTTCCATTTACCCGGCACTTGTTTTTTCACATGATCAAAACAGCTCAGCACCGGCTGACACATCATAACCATTCCCGGCCCGCCGCCATAAGGCTTATCATCGACCTTATGGTAGCTTTTGTCTTCTGCGTAATCTCTAATATTTGAAAGAGCAATTTCCACTATTTCCTTTTCACGCGCCCTTCGCAAAATCGAATGCGACAAAGGTGACTCGAACATCTCAGGAAAAAGTGTAAGAACATCAATTCGCATAATGTCCTATTCGGATTTTTCCTCGGATGCACCAGCTTCACCAGCCTCGGCTTCTTCTTTTGCCTTAGCCTCAGCTTCTTCTTTGGCCTTAGCTTCTGCCTCGGCTTTAGCTTTGGCTTCTTCCTCAGCCTTTTTGGCAGCTTCTTCTTTTGCCTTGGCTTCGGCTTCTGCCTTTTTAGCTGCTTCTATTCTATCCTGTTCTGTAAAAGGTACACCTTTTTTGCGTGCTAATTTTCTGGCATGCTCACGTCGGGCTTCTTTTTGCTCGGTGTGTTTACAGGTTATGCCGATTTTCTTCAGAATATTGCCCATGGTATCAGAAGGAATCGCTCCCAGACCAATCCAATGTGATACTCTTTCCTTATCCAAAACAAGCTGCTTATCTACATCCTTTTCCAGCGGATCGTAATGACCCAATTTTTCCAGAATCTTGCCGTCACGTGGTGTACGCGAGTCCACGGCATTGATCCTGAAGAATGGCCTGTGCCTTCTGCCCATCCTTGTCATTCTGATTTTTACTGACATAACTTACCTTTCGTATCATATATAATCAATTTTCGCGGCTGCCCTGTGCATCCGCAAAACGGGTTTACTTTTTCCGTTTCTGACGATCTTTCTTAACCGTCAAGGCATAACCATTTATAAATATCGCGAAATTGCCGGCATTTACCTTTGCATCTTCTGCGATTTTCAATATCTGCTCATCGGTCAAATTTTCAACATCTGCCTTTTCCCTTGGCGTCATTATCGCCACCGCGTTAACCAGATCTTCGTATTCATCTTTAGTCGGCGTCTCGAGCATCGAAAGCTCACTCGAGCCTTTTATATCTTTAAATTGTCGCCGAACCATCTGGCCGTACATATCATCAACCATCTGGCCTACTTTTTCGAGGTACTGGTCAATGGACAATTTTTCTTCCAAATCTTACCTTCTTTTTTTCTTTTTTCTGTCAGGTTTTTTCCGTTTGCTGCGCTGCTTGATCTTTTTACCGCTGTTCATCATGCCCATCAAATCGGTATTGCCGCTCATCAGCCCTTTGAGTCCGCCGAATCCGCCGCCGCTGACAGCTTTCATCATATCTCTTGTTTTATTAAATGTCTTCACAAGGCTCGCTACCTGTTGAACATCCTGTCCGGCACCAGCCGCGATTCGCCTCCTGCGTGAAGAACTAATTATATCAGGGTTTTTCCGTTCCGCAAGAGTCATCGAGTGAACAATCCCCTCTATCCTCTTGATTTCTTTGTCATCAACTTCCATATCGCCAAGCTGACCCATACCCGGCATCAGCTTCATCATACTGCCAAGACCGCCCATTTTGCGAACAGTTTGCATCTGTTTCAGGAAATCGTCAAAGCCGAAGCTTCCCTTTTCCATCTTCTTTTGCATTTTCTCGGCTTCATCCTGGTCAAACTCTTCCTGAGCCTTTTCCACCAGCGTTACAACATCGCCCATGCCCAGAATACGACTTGCCATCCTGTCAGCATGGAATTCCTCGATAGCGTCCAGCTTTTCACCAACACCGATGAACTTGATCGGCTTGCCGGTAACCGCCTTTACCGAAAGTGCCGCGCCGCCTCGGGC
>CAZITB010000059.1:0-4380 GCA_964542055.1 uncultured Candidatus Kuenenia sp. | reverse complement strand
GAAACCTTCACAGCGTTTTTACTGTCTTCGCTGTAAACATCGACCTCAAGTTGTTGACCAAGCGTTTTGAGCTGTTCAATAGCGGCAGGGCGTTGCAGGTCAACCGCTGCCATCAGCGGCTTTTTGCCCTTTTTAACAAGGTATTTGGCCAATTTACCTACAGTAGTCGTTTTACCGCCACCCTGTAAGCCTGCCATCATTATCACCGTCGGTCCCGGCGAAACGAAATATATCTGCGTATCGACTGGGCCCATCAGCTTGGTCAGTTCATCCTGAACGATCTTGACCATAACCTGCCCCGGGTGAAGACTTTGTATTACCTCGGCACCCATCGCCGCTTCTTTGACGTCTTTGCAGAACTGCTTAACTACCTGATAATTGACGTCCGCTTCCAGAAGGGCTTTTCGCACCTCTTTCAAGGCATCTGAGACGTTGGCCTCGGTTATCCGGCCTCTGCCTGAGAGCGACTTGAAAACACCATTAAATTTTTTCGCTAAAGCATCAAACACAAATACTTACCTTTATTTCGCTAACGCGCACTACTTCCTTACAGAAAACTTGAAATTCTACGCAATTACACAACTTTTTGCAAGCTAAAAATACTCAAAAAAACATTGATTGTGCTAAACATCTTTGGTATTATATAATGATGATGTAACGATATTATCATTATTTACGAGGAAATTATGTCAACTGCCACTACAGAAATACAGGTTAAAGTATCTCCTGAACTTAAGGACCAAGCCAACGAGGTTCTAAAATCTATGCATTTAAATATGTCCGAAGCCATAAGGCTTTTTCTCGGACAGGTTGTTCTGACCCAAAGCATACCTTTTGGTATTTCCATCCCTTCCGAAAAAAGTCAAAAAGCCATAGATAAAGCCGTTAAAAACCAGGATTTGCATGAGGTCAAAACCGCCAAAAAATTGATTCAGGAGCTTAATACCTGAAAAAATTATCTTGATTAATTTATCTCTTGCTTTAATATTTTTTCAAAAAGATATTTGAAGGGTTTTTATGCAGTTTCCGGTATCTACGACAGTTGAAAGATGTACCATCGAAATAGTCCCCAGGTACGGCGAGACCGACCAGTCGGGAGTGATTCATCACAGCGTTTACCCTCTATATTTCGAAATGGGCCGAACCGAACTATTAAGAGCAAACGGCTTTGCCTATGCCGACCTGGAGAAAGCCGGCACCTTTTTCGTAGTGGCAAGGATGGAGATAAAGTACCGCAAACCCGCATTATACGATGAAAAACTCCAGCTAGAGACCGTCTGCACAAAAACCACACGCGCCAAAATAGAACATACCTATTACCTCAAACGCAACGGACTTATACTGGTAGAGGGCACAACCACTCTGGCATGCGTGGACAATAACGGAAAAATAAGAAACATACCCGAATTTATGTACCCTAATAAATAAACTGATAAAAGCCTTTGGGGTAGCTAAAACCTAATTTATATCACAAAAATTACTGGGGGAAGGTCTGATAAAGTCGTCAACAGTTTTCCACAACAGCTATTTATCAACAAAAAGAGGGCAATTTATTAAGATCGGGTTTTTTTAATAGGACAGATACCATATAATCAGACTTACAAGTCAAGGCTTGGAGTTAAAAGTTAATATTGTTTCACGGGGGTAATAGTAATGACTCGCCGAGTAAAAAAACAGTTGATGGTCCTTGCCGTCCAGGGTAGTCGCGGGCCACCAGCAAAAAAAGAGAGAGAATTTTTTTCTGCTGCAATCATAATTTGAAATTTAATAATTAGTTCGGGGATAAGAAAATGGAAACGAAAACGATGAAAAACAAAATTGCCAGATCAGCGGCATATATGAAAACGCCGCCGCGTGGATAGTAAATGAACCCGGTTGAAGATATAACAGTATAATTAATTAACATTGACGAACTATTTGAGATAAAAGGGCTGGCCATAATGTCAGCCTTTTTTTTATGCGCGTTAAAATAGGTAAAATTATTTTCATTTTGTTTTGGTGCGGCGGGTTTATTTCTTATAATTTCAGTGTAAGCAATGATAAAAACAAAATAAAAAACGCTCTTTAAAAATACCATAAATACTTAGCACTGAACATCTTAAGTCGAAGTTTTGAATTCTTTGTTAATCTGGCTTTAGGGGATGGACAATTATGTTATATGAGCCAAAACCGGTTGATTCAGTAAACTTTTATAGGATGTGCTTCAATGCACACGAAAGGGGACCGCCGGATCTAAAAGGGAGAGTTCCTTTTACTTCCGGCACACCCCGCAGTAATAATGCGTGTTACAGACAAGATGTCTGACATGAAAAATACAATACTGTTAAAAAAGATAAAAGTTTAGCTGAATGCCAAAGACAAGAATTCAAAACGAATATCGAACAGACCTCCGGACCCACCGCCGGAGGTTTTTTCATGCGCAAATTTTTTTTATTTTTCACTTGCCGCCTGAAATCGGCCTTTTTCCCGAAAATTACACAAACTGCTCCAAACTTGACCCAAACTGAGCTAAACATGGGGTAAACCCACCAAAACTCACCTAAAAGTGCACCAAACTGCAAACTTTTAAAAGGCCCCATTTTTTAATGTAAACTCTTGTCCCAAAACAACTTAACGTACCAAAAACAAAAAGTCTTAAATACTTAGTGTCATTTTTGGCCTTGCAGATTTGGTACAATTTAGACTGTTAACGAGGCGTTTTACTGAACCGCTGCTCGCGATTGGCTTGAAAGAAAAACGGGAGGCACGGAAAAAATGGAAAAAATTACTTTAAAAGCTTGACTTTTGGAGATGTAGAGTCTAAAATACTTCTAATTAGTGGGTTAAGTAAACTCTTGTTGGTGTTTCACGAAGATTTAGTTTTAACGTGTTATATGATGCGGGCCACATCAGGCTGCGTTTGGAGTTTGTAGCATTTTGGACTTGGAGCGGGAGAGAACAGTGGCAGCTTATGATTTACATAAGCGCTTTTAATTAAAATGTTAAAATGCTGTTCTTAAAGGGTGCATGATGAAAAAAAAATGGGATTTTCTTAATTGTTGGAATTGTTTTCTGTTCAATAGCTGAGGCTCGTGAAATTAATGTTCCAGTCGACTTTTCCTCCATTCAGGCTGCGATTAATGATGCTAATGGTGGTGATTTAGTTGTTGTTTCACCTGGAAGATATTACGAGAATATCAATTTTAATGGTAAAAATATTACTGTAACAAGTACAGAACCTAATGATTTGAGTGTGGTTGATGCTACAATAATTGATGGAAGTCAGCCAATTAATTCTGAAAGGGCATCCGTTGTTACTTTCGAAAATGGGGAAACTAGAGATGCTAGAATTCAAGGTTTTACTATAACTGGTGGAACTGGAACTAAAATCGGCTCTATAACAAAAGGGGGTGGTATTTATTGCCCCAATGCGTCTCCATATATTTTAAAAAATGTTATTATTAATAATATTGTGTCAGGATCTGGAGGAGGAATTGGGGGCGAATCGGGTTCTGAGTTATTGTTGTATGAAAATAAGATAATAGGCAATTTTGCCTACTGGGGTGGGGGTCTTTGAAGAATTAATATTTAAATTTTGGCTGAAATATGAAAGGCCTGATTGTTGTTAAATGTAATTCTAAAAGTTTTAGGAAAAACATTGAAAGCCTTTTTGCTATTGGCTTTTTGTGTTTTTTTATTATCTACAAAAAAAGCTCTTGCCAAGCCTGTAGATAAAATCAAAGCTGAGAAGGTTGTTAACGGCTGGCTTGGGATGAATAGTACGCCGATGGGGATGGAATTGAGGCGGGAATTAAAAAAAGTAGAGACTTTTTCGGATTCCAACGGATTGGAACTATATTATGTTGTTTATTTAAAGCCGAGTGGATTTGTGATAGTTTCAGCGGATGATGATGTTGAGCCGATTATAGCTTTTTCGCAAGGGGAAAATTATGAAATATCGCCAGAGAATCATCTTAGTATTTTGATTAGCAATGATTTGCCATACAGAATAAGTGAAACGCGGAAGCACATCAAAAAAGTAAAAGGTGAATCAAAAGATAAATTTTCCAATGAAGAATTAAGATTTGAAAAAGCAATTGAGAAATCTAATAAGAAATGGACAAAATTATTTGGTAGATATAAGAGTAAAAAAAATATTCAAAGTTTAGCACTGGAATGTAAGCCTAACTTAAGCAGAAAAAAAATAAATGAAGTTTTTGACTCTTATTTAAAAGAAGCTAAAGGTGGAACAAATGAATTTGGTATAATAATCGACTGAATTATTCAAATAGTACTATTTTTACTGTTTTCTATTTTTGGTACGCCAAGGTAAGCGATTAAAAAATAATTTAGGAGCCAACAAAATGTATATAGAAACAAGCGGCAGTCAAGCAATGGGGT
>CAZITB010000058.1:0-17614 GCA_964542055.1 uncultured Candidatus Kuenenia sp. | reverse complement strand
GCTTACTGATTCTTATCTAGAAACCCCGCTTGCGGAATCAAGAAAAATAGATGCCGAAAAAAATCTCCGTGATATAAGGCTCGGTAAAAAATATGCTGATTGGGGGAACGAGCTACAGAGGAAAAAACAGGAACTTGGTGAACGTGTTGTCGAGGGCACAGATAGATTCATGGTAAACGATGAGCTCGAACCATATCTAATGATCGTTGAAGACCTTGAAAAGAAAATAAGGGAGGGCGATACAGGCAGCTTATCGGAAGATGAAATATGGGATTTCGGTATTGAGATATGGAGATTGAAGAATAATCTGGGTGATCCGTTAAGAGGAAGATCCAATGCAGACAAGGCCAATCTGGAGAAACAAACAAGGGACTTGTATCAAGATTATTATGGCTCAGGTCAACAAATCCAACAGCAGCAACCTAATGTCACTATTGTCATAAATACCAGTGATGTAATAAACAATTTTGACCAGAATAATGTTGAAACTTCAAGATTCTCACAGGATGAATTTTAAATAATCCCAAATGTTTTTCGGGAAATTATTTATTTTTAACAATTTAATACAGTTTTAAAAACCGTTTAAAAGTTGCTTTTGGATGTTAAAATGGGTAACTTTGAGCGGATTTTGTACGTCTAGAGGGTTTGTCGCATAATTTTTCATTTTGTCGCATTTTTAATTTCGCTCTACAACATCTACAAAAAATGTAAGAAAATGGGAAAAAAGTTTTGTCAAGTGGTTGACAAGGTGGGGGATAGTGGTAGAATATAGAACAAAATGGAACCTAAGTGGAAGCCAAGGGATGCTTTTATTAACAGGCGAATATGAACACACGCTCGACGAAAAGGGGAGGCTATTCCTTTCCAACAAACTCCGCAGCCAGATAGATGTGGAGCAATACGGTTCGAGCTTTTATCTAAACCTTGGCGCAAATGGTATCCTTTGTATTTATCCCGAAAAATATTTTCAGCAAATCGCCCTTGCCGTGGACCCAGGGATGGGAGCCCCGGATGAAGCGGTAATTTATGAGCGGTTAAGTTTCGCGCTGGCCAGCAAGGTAGAGCTGGATCGGCAAGGACGTTTGCTTGTCAATGAAAAGCTCAGGAAAAGAGCGGGGCTGGGAAATAGTCTCACCCTTGTCGGTGTCCGTGATCATGTCGAGATATGGAACACCGCAGACTGGGACGGATATGTAACAGATCATACCATCCAGTTCCAGCAACAGGCAATGCAGGCAAGGAAGACTGTATTGCAAAAACAGCAAAGCTATCAATTAGACGAATAAAGGAGTGTACGATGAGTGAATACCAAATTCTGAAACAGGCATTGAAAAACAACACCCATGACGAGGCTTCCGTCGAAGTAAAAGCTGTTATGGCCCAGCGGATCGCAGCTTTGAAGGCATCCAACGCTATGTTTGCCGGCGTAGAAATCTCCGGCGATATACTGGCAATGAGCTGCGACAAAATCGCAGTAGCGTAAATGGCAGCCGAGCATGTTCCGGTACTGGCAGGAGTGATCGATGAGCTTGTTGATCTTGCCTGTGAGGCGGTAGTGGTTGACTGTACGACCGGTTATGGCGGACATTCGGCCCTGCTGGCTGATAAACTTGGCCCGGCCGGTCTGCTGATAGGATTAGATGTTGATCAAAACTGCCTGGCTCGGGCAGATCAGAAACTAAAGAGCAAAAGATGTAAGGTTCTTTTAAAACAAAATAATTTTTCGCAGATTTCCAGCGTTCTAGCTGAAGAAGGCGTCGAAAAGGTTGATTTTATTCTTGCTGACCTGGGCTGGTGTTCTGGGCAGCTTGGTGATCCTCAAAAGGGACTTAGCTTTTCAGAAAATCAACCCCTTGATATGCGGCTGGATAACTCGGTCCAGACCACCGCTGCCGATATTGTCAATAATACCCGCCAGGACGAACTGGCCGATATCATCTTCAATTACGGCGAAGACAGGGCATCGCGGCGAATCGCGAGGTTCATCGTCGAAGCTCGCAAAAATCAGCCGATTACGTCAACTTCACAGCTGGCCATGATCGTATGCAAGGCACTGGGCAAGGGCCCCACCGCTAAAGGAATCCACCCGGCGACCCGGACATTTCAGGCATTGCGGATCGCGGTCAACAACGAACTGGAAAATCTCGAAAAACTCCTGGAACAAGCGCCCAAGCTGTTGAATCCCGGCGGAAAAATAGCTATAATCAGCTTTCACAGCCTTGAAGACAGGATTGTCAAACGCGATTTTATCGCAAACGCTGACGCCGGGCTTTACAAATTAATAACGAAAAAGCCGATTACGCCCGACTATACGGAGGTACGGGCAAATCCAAGGTCGCGAAGTGCAAAGATGCGCATCGCCCAGCGAGAGGTATAACAAATAAGAAAATGGAGTTTCAAATATGACGTCTGACGCAAAACTCGGTCTTTTAGTCGGTTTAATATTAATAATAGCAATCGTTTTCGCCTTAAACGGTCTTCCCGGTATCATCAAGGCATCGCAGGACAAGCTGGCAAACGAAACTGCGATAAAAGTTTCAACCGAGGACATCATGTCCACCGCACGCGAAACAGTCCGCACTCTCGTGGAATATGAAAATCCCGAGCCCCTGCCCGAAACAGCACCAGAGCCCCCTGCCCAGCAGGTGGCAAATTCTTATAATGTAGAAATCCCCGCTGAACAACCGACAACCGATTTACCTGCTCCCGCGAAAAAAGAGCAGGAATACATTGTCCAAGCCAACGACAATCTTGCAGAGATTGCCAAAAAGTTCTACGGCGACGAGCAAGGCAACCGACTCGTGAACATTGAAAAAATTGCGAAACATAATAATCTCAAATCGGTCAATTTCATTTACAAGGGCCAAAAACTTATCATTCCACCGATCAAGGACCAAAGCACATCTTTGACCGAGGAACAGAAAAAACATTTTGTCAAGGCCGATTCTTTTTCGGCAACCAGCAAGATTCGCAACATAGTAAATCTGCCCACTATCAGCGTAATTAATAAAGTACCCGGCAACGTTTACGTTGTACGCGAAAACGATACACTCTGGTCGATAGCCGCAAAAATGCTCGGCAATGGCACCCGCTATCCCGAGATACTCAAAATCAACAGCCAACTCACCGGCGCGGCCGACCTGGAACCGGGGATGGAACTGAAACTTCCGGTCAGATAGAATGAGCCATTTTAGAATCATATTCGTAATCACCGCACTTATCATCTTCATGATCCTAACGGTACACATCCGGGCCGTCAACAACCACAACTTCTATCAGCTCCGCTCAGCCATGGTAACCCAGGCCCGCTTGCGGCAAAGTCTATATCAAAAACGCATCAAACTCGAATACCTCACCAATTCCAGCAAAGTCCTGAAATTCCTCGAGCAGGTGGAATAATGCGAATAAAGACCACTGTCATACTGATGATAGTTATTGTTGCGGCATTCGCCGGGCTTATATGGAGATGCGTCCAAATCCAGATACAAAAAAGCAAATGGTACAGCGAAAACACCCAGCTACAGCAAAATCTAAAAATTGTCGAACCATGCAGACGCGGAATGATCCTCGACCGCGGCGGCAATCAGCTAGCCATAAGTAACATAATCTACAACGTCTTCGCAGACCCCGCAGTCATAAAAGACCATAAAACCGCAGCAACCGCCCTTGCCGAAATCATCGATCAGCCCGCCCACATCATCTCACAAAAGATCACCAAATCCGATAGTCCACGCTATACCATCATCGAGCCTGATATCACCTTGAAACAGAAAGAGCAAATCGATAAACTAAACCTATACGGCATCGGCATCGAAAGCCAATGGAAACGTTATAACCCGAACGGCCGCTCGACATGTCATATAACCGGCTTTGTCGGCGTCGATAACACAGGCCTGGCCGGAATAGAATTCAAATACGAAAACTTACTCAAGGGCCAACCCGGCTATTACACCTTCACAGCAGATTCCGCCAGAAGACCGATCCGCCTGGCAAGCGAAGTCCACTACAAAGCACAAAACGGCAGTAGCCTGATACTGACCATCGACTCAGCAATCCAGAACTTCGTCCATGATGCCTTGGCTGAACAATACAAAAAGTACCAGGCGCAAAGCGCGATGGCCATAGTAATAAGACCCGACACCGGCGAAGTACTCGCAATGGTCTCGCTCCCCGATTTCGAACCTTCCGAATTCTTCAAAGCAAGCCCCGAACATCTGAAAAACTGCGCCATCACTGACACATACGAACCGGGCAGCATCTTCAAGCCCATCGTCGCAACACTGGCACTAGACGAAAACGTCATAACCCGCGATACACAAATATTCTGCGAACAGGGCCGGTACTCCGGCAAGGGCTTTGGCACCATCGGCGAATACGGCAACCACAGCTACGGTAATTTAACCGTTAAGGGCATTCTGATAAACTCCAGCAATATCGGCATGGCAAAGATCGGCCAGAAAATGGGAAAACAAAAACTTTACGACGGCCTGAGGCTCTTCGGCTTTGGCAGAAAAACCGGCATCGATCTGCCCGGCGAAGACGCGGGAATCCTCTGGCCGGTAAGCGGCTGGACTGGCTACAGCGTAACACGCATCCCATACGGACAGGAAGTACTGGTAACAGCATTACAGATCGCCAGGGCATACTGCATACTCGCCAACGGCGGCAAAACGGTAAGGCCATATCTCGTAAAAGCAATAGTCTCTGACAACGGCAAGCGAATCGAACTGCCAAACACCGCAGGCCCCCCCGGCGGGCACATCGTCTCATCCGACAACGCCAACTGGATCGTCCGCCAGGCCCTTTCGAAGGTGGTTAACGAAGGAACCGGCAAAAGAGCGGCACTGGAAAAATGGCAGGTCTTCGGCAAAACAGGAACCGCCAACATCGCCCTGCCCGGCGGCAAAGGCTACGATGAAAGAAACTACATCGCATCATTCGTAGGCGGCGCACCCGCCGAGGATCCTGAAATAGTGGTGCTGGTCTCAATAAAAAAACCCAACCGCTCCTTGGGTCTTGGCTATACCGGAGGAACCGTTGCCGCCCCGGTAGTAAAACAGATCATCGAAAAAACACTGACCTACCTGAAAGTCCCGCCAGAAAAAAAGACAAATTAAGCGTTCAGCCCTTCAATGCTTCAAAACCGACCATCCGCTGATTTTCTTCATCCCAGAGCCTAAGCCGCGAAATTGTACCAAAACTGCAAGGGCGAAAATGACACTAAGTATTTAAGACTCGGGTTAAATTTTATCGTAAGTGCTTATAAATAAAAGGCTTAGGCTGAGTTACGGTAAAATCGAAAAAGGTGCGGTTTCCGGCACTTTTGAGCGGGTTTTGGCCAGTTTACCCCAACTTTGACCCAACTTTAGGTCACTTTGCGCGATTTTCGGAAAAAAGGGCGATTTTGCCCGGCAAGTAAAAAATTCAAGAATTTTGAAAAATTTTTGAAAGTATTCAGACTTCAGAAGTCAGGCTATCAGTGTCGGAGTTTAACCGCAGATTTCGCAGAGCCCGCTGATTTTATTTGCGAACAAATTTCCCATAAAAAAAGGACCGGTTTTGAAGCCGGCCCTTTCGATTTCTGACAAGAGTATGCTTAAACAAGTCCCTGCTGGATCATCGCGTCTGCGACCTTTTCAAATCCTGCCACGTTTGCACCGACAATATAATTGCCCGGACAGCCGCATTCATCAGATGCATCTTTGATGCTAATGAAGATGTTTTTCATGATGTTCTTGAGTTTGAGATCGACTTCCTTGAATGTCCATGCGAATCTCTGGCTGTTCTGTGTCATTTCCAGGCCTGATACTGCTACGCCGCCTGCGTTAGCGGCTTTACCTGGAAGGAACGCGATACCATTTTCGAGGAACACATCCGCAGCTTCGGGGGTCGAGGGCATATTTGCACCTTCTGCGACAACCATACATTTATTTTTGACAAGTGCCTTTGCGCCTTCTTCGTCCAGCTCGTTCTGGGTCGCACTTGGCAATGCCACATCACAGGGGATCGTCCAGATGCCTTTAAAGCCTTCGGTGTATTTTGCATGTTTGTGATATTTGATATATTCGCTGATGCGTTTTCTTTTAACTTCCTTGATCTGCTTAACAGTATCGAGATTTATTCCGTCAGGATCATGAACGTATCCGCCTGAATCGCTCAGCGAGATAACTTTTCCACCTAACTGCTGAACTTTTTCGGCAGCGTAGATTGCCACGTTTCCTGAACCTGAAACCACAACATCTTTGCCTTCGAAGCTGTCGTCATTTTCCTTGAGGAATTCATCAACTATATAAACCAGGCCGTAACCGGTGGCTTCTGTCCTGCAAAGCGAACCGCCCCACTTGAGGCCTTTACCAGTTAACACACCTGTAAATTCATTTCTCAGCCTTTTGTACTGCCCGAACATAAAGCCAACTTCTCTGCCGCCTACACCGATATCGCCGGCTGGAACGTCAGTATCGGCTCCGATATGCCTGCTAAGTTCGGTCATGAAACTCTGGCAGAATCGCATAACTTCGTTGTCGCTTTTACCCTTGGGATCGAAGTCACTTCCTCCTTTTGCACCACCCATTATCAGGCCGGTAAGCGAATTTTTAAATATCTGCTCGAAACCCAAAAATTTAATGATTCCCAAATAAACACTCGGATGAAACCTCAGGCCGCCTTTGTATGGGCCCAGTGCGCTATTGAATTCGACCCTAAAGCCTCTGTTTATCTGCGGGGTTCCTTTGTCGTCGATCCAGGGAACGCGGAACATGAGAACTCTTTCGGGTTCGATTATTCTTTCGAGGATTCTGGCTTCGATGTAGTCGTTTCTTTTTGCCAGAATGGGTTCGAGGCTCTCAACAACTTCCTTTACTGCCTGGTGAAATTCAGTTTCGCCGGGGTTTTTCTTTACAGCCAGCTCATAAACGCTTTGTATGTAATCTTTTGCGGACATAACTTTCTCCTGTTTGAAAAAATTTTACAAATTCAGATCATTGTGTTTTTTGGTATATTATAGTGCTTTTATGTTAACACAAGATTGCCAATTAATAGTAAATAATAATTAACTATAAGTTAATCAAGGCATTTTTAGCGACTTAAGATTGGCAAAATTGCCAAAAGGTGCCCCTGAGTGGCAAAAATATTTGAAATTTGCCGACCAACCGTTATAATAGCCCTGCCAACTAACATTATATAGGCCTAAACGGTTTTTTTGCCAAAGAAAATTAGTAAAAAAAAATGTCAAAGATCGATAAAAAAATTGCCATATTGAACGTTTTGAAACAACAAAACGGCCCTGCGAGTTCTTCAAGGATTTGTGAGCTGCTCAATTCAAGCGGTATAGATTTCAGCGAACGTACCGTGAGATTTTACCTTAAAGAACTTGACGAGGTCGGTTTTACAATCGCTCACGGTAAAAAGGGGCGGACGATTTCCGAAGCGGGATTGGCTGAGCTGCATTCGTCACAGATTATTCAAAGGCCGGGCTATCTATCGGCCAAGATCGACCAGATGATCTATAATATGAGTTTTGATCTGCCTTTGACCAGCGGGACAGTGGTTGTAAATACTTCGCTTGTTGAGCCGCAAAAGCTGGCGAGTTTCGTCAATAAGATATGCCAGGTTTTTGAATACGGTTACGGTATGGGAAAGCTGATGACTTTGCTGGCTCCGGGCGAGAGTGTGGGGCAGGTGGTTATTCCAAAGGGTAAGGTTGGATTTTGTACAGTTTGTTCGATTACCATAAATGGTATTTTGCTTAAACACGGCATACCGATGGCGTCTCGATTCGGCGGGCTTTTGAAGATTAATAAGGGCAAGCCGTTTCGTTTTGTGGAGATGATCCATTATGATGGTACGAGTATCGACCCGCTGGAGATATTTATTCGAAGCGGTATGACCGATTATCATGGTGCGGTCAGTGACGGTAACGGATTGATAGGCGCAAGTTTCAGGGAGCTGCCTGCAGAGAGCAGAAAACGGGTGGTTAATATTAATCAACGGCTTGATGAAGTTGGGCTAAACGCAATCATGAAGCTGGGCTTACCGGGTCAGCCGCTTTTGGATGTTCCGGTGTCGCAGGGCAGAATCGGGGCGATACTGGTTGGAGGATTGAACCCGATAGCCATTTTAGAAGAGCGTGAGCAAAGAATATTTTCGCGTGCCCTTTCGGGTCTGATAGAGTATGACAGGCTGTTCAGTTATAAAGAATTTCCAAAACGGCTTGAGAACTTTTTATAATTTTTAAGAAACTAGTATTACTCTTATCAAATCAAGTTTCTTTTATGAGCATGTTCTGCCAATGAAGCGTTGCCGATTATGCCCGCATCTTCGCCGAGTGTGGCAAAACAAATTTCCACGGATTCTTTTTTCATTGACCATATATATTTATTGAAATAGTACCGGATTTTGTCAAGGAGCATATCGCCTGCGGCGATCATCCCCCCTGCCAGGACGATACGTTTGGGGCATGAAAAATGGAGCATACTTACGCAAAGCAAACCAAGGGCTTTTGCGGTACCATCGGTGATCTCAATTGCCAGCGGGTCGCCTTTGGCGGCGGCTTGGTAGATATCTTTAGAAGTTAGGTCTTTGCCGTTTTCCAGTATCTGGAAGAGGTTTGATTTGCGGCCTTTTTGTAATTGTTCGAGTGCCCTGGCGACGGTGGAATTGGCAGAGGAGTACGCTTCGACGCATCCTCGCTGACCGCAACCACAAAGTCTTCCGTCGGGATATATGATGATGTGGCCAAATTCGGCGGCGCTGTCTGTATTGCCATGAACTAACTGGCCATTGACGATTAATCCGCCTCCAACGCCGGTGCCCAAAGTCAGGAAGATCATGTTATCGATCCCTTTTCCTGCACCGATTACGTGTTCTCCCCAACAGGCGGCGTTTGAATCTTTTTCCATTACGAAAGGTATTTGCAGCCGCTGACTGACCATTTCTCGCAAAGGTGTGTTTTTAAAGCATGGCAGGTTTGGAGCGGCGACAACAGCGCCTTCTTTTAGATTTACAGGCCCAGGGGTGCCAAGGCCTCCGGCTACAATTCTTGAGCGGTCAATGCCGGTTTTCTCAATTAAATCGTCAACGAGGGCAGCGAGTCTTTCGACGACATTTTCGGCGTTTGTATCGGCTTGTGTGGGGGTTGAAACTTTTTTTATGAGGTTTAAATTTTCGTCAAAGAGGCCTGCCTTTATGTTAGTGCCGCCCAGATCAATTCCCAGATAGTAAACTTGCATTTGTTCTCCATTATTACTTACAAAAATGCTCGAATGCGGCATTTGCGGCGCCGATCAGTGATACGGAATAGTCCATTACCAAATAAACGGGGATGTTGTCGATTCGCTGGGCTATATTTGAGTTTTCATGTGTCAGGAATGTCTTCATGAAGCGATCATCTTCTGTAAAGTAGTTGGTCATTTTAGTAACGATTCCGCCAGCGACAAAAAGCCCATCGTCGGGGAGCATAACAGTTGCGATGTTTCGGGCGAAATCGGCATAAAGTTTTACGAAGAGCCGGAGTATTTGGCGACATGTTTGGGAGTTCGGGGCGTTTTGGGTGATGAGCTTTGGTTTGTCGGAATCGGGTGTCTGCTGAATTTTTTGGAGTGTGGGATCGAGGGGGACTTTTTCGATGTCGATGAAAAATTTGAATATGCTGGCTATGGCTTTGCCGGAGATGAAAGTTTCTGCTTCGTTGATCATGCCAAGTTCGTTTACGAGGTATTTTTTGAGTTTGTCTGTTTGCCGGTCGGTGCAAGCGTAGTTGATATGGCCGCCTTCAGAGGGGCAGGCGAAATGTTTGCCATCTATAGTTATTATGTAGCCGACGCCGAGGCCTGTTCCTGCACCGACAACGGCGCGGACCTGGGATTTGGTGTTAGATCGCGGGGGGGCTTTTTTCAGCTGATGGATTACGGTTTCGTCGGATAGATCGAGGACGGGCAGAGAGAAACTTATGGCTTGGAAGTCGTTTATGACGAGGGTTTTAATGCCCAGATTATTTTCAAGCTGGTTGCCATCGATTTCCCATGGAAGGTTTGTCAATCTGCAGGTGTTATTTTTTACGGGGCCGGCGGCGGAGATGCAGCAGTAATCCGGTTTGAAATTTTCGTTTTGGTCCTGAGCGAATGAAAGTGTCTGCTGTATTGCTTTTTCTGCTCCGTCGAGCTGCTGTGACTGGAATGAGCATTTGAGAATTTTTTGAAAATTATCATTTTTATGGCCGACCAGGGCAAAGGTGGTGTTTGTGCCGCCAATATCGCCAACGAGGAAAAGCTGGTCGTATTCGAAATCCGGATTTATTAGTTTAGAGTTCATGAAGTGTATCCGTTAGGGTTATTGTTGTGGAATTTCCATGCTGATTCGATGATCGTTTCGAGATCGGGGTATTTTGTTTTCCAGCCGAGCTGGTTTATGGCTTTGGAAGCGTCGGCGGTAAGGCGAGCGGGGTCGCCGGGGCGGCGGTTTGTTTCGGTTACTTTGAAATCTTTGCCGGAGACTTTTTTGACGGTTTCGATGACCTGGCGGACGGAGTAGCCTTTGCCGTTTCCGAGATTGTAAATTAGCTGTTTTTCGGTATCGAGTTTTTCAAGTGCCAGCAGATGGGCTGAGCAGAGGTCTTCTATGTGGATGTAATCGCGAATACAGGTTCCGTCGGGGGTGTCGTAGTCGGTGCCGAATATTTTTATGTCGGGGCGTTTGCCCATTGCGGCTTGTATAATCAGGGGTATCAGGTGTGATTCGGGGGTGTGGCTTTCGCCCAGTGTCGCGTTTTGGCCTGCGCCGCAAGCGTTGAAGTATCTCAGTGCCGCATAGCGGAAGGTTCCGGTCTGGGCGAGAAAGCTGCACATGTTTTCGACGTCAAGTTTGCTTTGGCCATAGGGGTTGATTGGATTTTTTGGCAGGTCTTCGGGGATTGGAACTATTTTGGGCATTCCGTAAACAGCTGCGGTGGATGAGAATACGAATTTCCGGACACCGGCGGATTGCATTGCTTTTAGCAGGTTTAGCGTTTTGCAGAAGTTGTTTTCATAGTAAAGCAATGGCTTTTCTACGGATTCACCGACTTCGATGAAGGCCGCGAAGTGCATAACGGCCTGGATTTGGTTTTCTTTTAAAGTGTTTACAAGTTTGTCGTAGTCGCCCAGGTCGCCTGTTATCAGCTGGGTGTCTTTGACGGCCTGGCGGTATCCTTTGCTTAAATTGTCGTAAACAATGGGGTTATGGCCGTTTAGTTTTAAAATCGCGGTCATGTTGCTGCCAATATATCCGGCACCGCCGCATATTAATATGTTCATTTTATATCCTGTTTTCCTGGAGTTTTTTCTGGATTTTTTCGAGTATTAGAACCGCAAGTCCTTCATCGTTTCCAATATATATCCATGACATGTCGGATTCCAGATCGGAGCTTATTCCAAGGTGCTGCATGGATGCGGAGCTTTTTGACATTATTCGGGGCAGATCATCGAAGCCGGTGAGTTCCCTGGGGGGCATTGAAAGCCTTCGGACGGGGACCTGGCAGCTGATTTTGTCGGATAGTATTTCGATTTCTACCGTTTTTTGTATGCTGTGGATGCTTGAATATGCCAGATCTTTGAATGTTGTGGCGTCATCTCTCCAGAATTCGATGAAATCCTGTCCGCTAAGGGGTCTTGTCTGTACTATTCCGGCAGATGGGTCGGCTTTGTCGATGGTAAAATGCATTTTCTGAAGAACATCTATTGAGGCCTGGACAATTTTTTGTTTGTCAGTTTCGCCAGTGACCAGTACGGGCTGAGGGGGTGTTTGGGGGGGCTTGACCGCACAACCAGCCATGGAAAAGATCGTCATACATATCATTACTGTGACAAAAGCATTTTTTTTCATATTGGTGCCCTGTTCAATTTAGGTATTAAAACGGTGATTATATTTTAAAAGCTGATTAAGTTCAAGGGACATTAGCGGCTGAATTAAAAAAACAGATTGGCTTGATTAAGGTATAAATTTATTGACAACTAGGGTTTATGCGGTTATTATCTATGCTTTAAAGGTTTTCCGTTTAGTAACTCAAAATAAGAAAGGAACATAAGATGGCTGGGAATGTGGTAGAGTTAACGGATGAAATGTTTGATGACGAAGTTAAGAATGCTGAAATGCCGGTGCTGGTGGATTTCTGGGCGCCTTGGTGCGGACCCTGTAAGATGCTTGCTCCTATGATAGCCGAGATCGCGGATGAGTATGAAGGTAAAGCTAAGGTTTGTAAACTTGATACTGATGAACATCGTGAAGCGGCAGTGGAGTATGGAATAAGCGCGATCCCTACCTTGATCCTGTTCAATAAAGGTGAGATAGCGAAAAAATGGGTAGGCCTGACCAGTAAGGATGATATTACTGAAGAACTTGATGCGTTAGTTTAATTGCATCAGTTGGATTTGACTTTAGGCCGTGGGTGGAGTATCTGCGGCTTTTTTTTTGATACTTTAGGAAGAAGTGAGAATAAGAAATATGCTTAAGCGGACACATAACTGCGGTGAGATTAGAGCAGAAAATATTGGTGAAAAAGTAGTGCTGTCAGGATGGGTCAACAGCTATCGTGATCATGGTAATTTGGTTTTTATCGATTTGCGTGATCGTGAGGGCTTGACGCAGTTGGTGTTTAATCCAGAGAAACAGCAGGAAGTACATAAGATTGCAAGGAATATTCGTAATGAGTGGGTTGTGGCTGCGAGCGGTACGGTTGAGAGACGCAGCGATGGTATGGAAAATCCGAAGCTTCCAACAGGTGCGATAGAAGTTTCGGTTGATACGATCGAGATATTGAACCAGGCCAAGACGCCGCTGTTTGAAATTGACGGAGCGGATAAAGTTGGTGAAGAGATAAGGTTGAAGCATCGGTATCTTGATCTTAGAAGGCCTGTGATGCAAAATAAGCTGAGGGTAAGGCATAAGGTTACTAAGATTGCGAGGGACTTTTTTGATGAGCAGAGTTTTTGGGAGATCGAAACTCCAATGCTTGGAAAGAGTACGCCGGAAGGTGCAAGGGATTATCTTGTGCCGAGCCGGTTGTATAAAGGCAGCTTTTACGCCCTTCCGCAGTCGCCGCAGCTGTTTAAGCAGATTTTGATGGTTTCGGGAGTTGATAAGTATTTCCAGATCGTCAGGTGTTTTCGTGATGAAGACCCGCGAGCAGACCGGCAGGCGGAGTTTACTCAGATCGATGTGGAAATGAGTTTTGTTGACAGTGATGATGTTATCGGTGTTCATGAGAAATTGATCGCGCGGATTTGGAAAGAGGTGCTGGGCGTTGATGTTGAGCTTCCGATGAAGAGGATACCTTACCATCAGGCGATAGACGAGTACGGGATCGATCGGCCGGACATGCGGTTCGATATGAAATTGAAAGATATAAGCGATATTGCCAAAGAATCCGAATTTGGTGTTTTCAAAGGTACCATCGAAAAAGGCGGGATCGTTAAAGGTCTTTGTGCGCCGGGCGGCGGGAAGTATTCAAGGAGCGATATCGAAAAGACGCTTACAAACTTCGTTGCTGATTATGGCGCGAAGGGGCTGGCATGGTTTAAGGTTGTGAAATCCGAAAGCGGTGAAGGTCTGGAACTTAACAGCAGTATCGCTAAATTTTTCAGTGATGAACAGAAGCAGCAGATTATTTCAAGGTTCGGTGCGAATGATGGAGACCTACTGTTGTTTGTGGCGGATAAGAAAAATGCAGTCAATAAAGCGTTGGCTCCATTAAGGGTTAAACTCGGTAAAGATCTAAAAGTTTATGAAGAAAACTCATACGCGTTTGCGTGTGTTGTTGATTTTCCACTTTTTGAGTGGAACGAAGATAGCAAGAGATTCGATTCGCTGCATCATCCGTTTACCAGTCCGGTTGAGTCGGATATGGACAAGCTAGAGAGCGATCCGGGTAATATTTGTTCGCAGGCATATGATTTTATTTTGAACGGTTCTGAGATTGGCGGCGGAAGCATTCGTATTCATGATCCGAAGGTTCAGGCGAAAGTTTTTGATATATTGAATATTTCGAGGGAGCAGGCGCGTGAACGATTTGGATTTTTCCTGGATGCGCTGGAATACGGAGCACCTCCTCACGGGGGTATAGCGTTTGGGCTGGACAGGCTTGTTATGCTGCTTACCGGAACAGATAATATTCGCGATGTGATCGCTTTTCCTAAAACTCAGCGTGGTCAGTGTTTGTTGACCGATGCTCCGAGCAGTGTTGATAAAGCTCAGCTTGATGAGTTAAATATTCGGATGCAGAAGCATCTTCACGCAGTTGAAGAAAAGTGATTCGATTGCGGCAAAAAAATAAATCGGGACGGCTAGACCGCCCTTTTACGAATTATGGCAATTAAGCTTAAATACAAAGCTGCTGAATTATTCAGTAAGATAAAATTCAAGCCTGTTACGGTTGCGGCTAAGTGCAGGCTTCAGTTCGGTGGTGCGGTTATATTTGTTATATTTCTGGCATTGCTTATTCCTTATTACTGGATGGGCAAGCTGGCAGATAATGAAATTCTCGATGTCGGCAGGACAATTCTTCATCTTGTTAACAATGATAAATTCACTTTTGATCCGAGTGCAGGTAAAGGTGTTTTGAGGCTGCGCGGTACCCAGTGGGCTGAAGTCAATGATGTTCCGGTTATGTGGTTCGAGCTTAAGAAGGATAATCCCTTTAATCTTGAACATGTGCCGGAAAAGATAGCAAGTGAAGCTGCTAAGCTGCTTGAAGATGAGAACGTTTCTGATACTTTCTGGGTTAGTAAAAGCGAAAAGGGGCTGAGTATCAGCAATTATATAAGCATTATACGCGCGAAAGATGTCAGCAGCGACAGCCAGTATTTAGAGAGCTTGATGCCGGGATACAGCGCTAATGAGCCGGTTGGAATTCTTTACTTAAGAACGAATATGCTAGGGCTTAACCGTACTAAGCTGTTTAACAATATTGCTATAATTGTGGCAGGTTTGTTGGCAGCTACTGGGGCGTTGATAGCTTTTTATCTTATCGCTCAGCGGATTATCCTGAGGCCAATTCGTCAGCTTCGTGCGTTGGTGAACAATATTTCTGAGGGTAATCTCGATGCGAGAAGTTCCATAAAGACGCAGGATGAATATCAGAAACTTGCGGATGCATTTAATTCGATGCTTGACGGTCTTGAGGATGCCCAGAATAAATTGAGGCAAACGAATCGTCAGCTTGATGATAAGATTGCGGAGCTTTCTGACAGGAATATTGAGTTGTATAAGGCGAACAAACTTCAAAGTGAGTTTCTGGCGAATATTTCTCACGAGTTCAGGACCCCGCTTAATGCGATTTTGGGTTTTGCTGATTTGCTGAAGGTAAAAAGTCAAGATGAGAAAAATATTCGCTATGCCGAAAATATAGTTACCAGCGGAAGAAACTTATTGGCGATGATCAATGATCTGCTTGATCTTGCTAAGTTAGAGGCGGGAAAGATGGAAGTTCGGCATGAGAATACTTCGATACCGGATATGTGTCGGTCAGTAGTTACTTTTTTTGGGCCTTTGACTGAGAAAAAGAAGCTGGAAGTTAACCTTAGTATAGATGATGAGATTCCAATTATTTATACAGACCCTATGAAGGTTCAGCAGATACTGTTTAATTTTATGAGTAATGCAGTGAAATTTACCCCGGAAGAAGGCAGGATTGATATATCAGTATTGAGGCCTGATGAAAAGATCATACGGATAGAGGTTTCTGACACAGGTCCGGGGATAGCAGTTAGCGAAAGGGAAAAGATATTTGAGAAATTCAGGCAGGCTGATAGCTCGATTACTCGTGAGATTTCGGGTACGGGATTAGGGCTGGCGATCAGTAAAGAGCTTTCGATGCTGATAGCGGGCAGTATTGGGGTTGAGAGTGAAAAGGGTTACGGTTCAACTTTCTGGCTGGAAGTGCCTGTTATTTTCAGGGTTGAGGAAGAATTAGATCAAGAGCATGAACCAACTCATAAGGCTTAATTTGTTGACTTGGTGAGTTTGATTTGATATTATCGGCCGCTTAGTAATTATTATTTTGATGGGTAGGAGATTTAGTTTTGAGAGTTCTTTCTGGTATTCAGCCGTCGGGAAAGCTTCACATCGGAAATTTTTTCGGTGCGATGCGTCAGCATTTGAAGCTTCAGGATGACAATGAGGGATTTTATTTTATTGCCGATTTTCATGCACTTACCAGCTCGCCTGATCCTAAAGAATTGCGGGAGAATACTTTCGATGTTGCGGTTGATTACCTGGCGCTTGGGTTAAATCCGGAAAAGACTGTTTTCTGGCGGCAAAGCGATGTTCCGGAAGTTACTGAGCTTTCGTGGATATTGTCGTGTCTGACGCCGATGGGGCTTTTGCAGAGATGCGTCAGTTATAAGGATAAAGTGGCGCAGGGATTGAGCCCGAATCATGGTTTATTTGCGTATCCTGTATTGCAGGCTGCGGATATTTTGATTTTTAATAGTGATATGGTGCCTGTTGGTGCAGATCAGAAGCAGCATATTGAAGTAACCCGGGATATCGCGATGAGGTTTAACAGTGCTTATGGCGAGATTTTAACGGTACCTGAGGAGCATATATTGAAATCTGTTGCGGTTGTGCCGGGAATCGATGGTCGTAAAATGAGCAAAAGTTATGATAATACGCTTGGGATATTCGAGGATGAGAAGAGTTTGAAAAAGAAGGTGATGCGGATCGTTACAGATTCGACACCTGTTGAAGAGCCAAAGGATCCGGATAAATGCAATGTTTTCGCCCTTTTGAAGCTAGTTGCCAGTGAGCAGGAGTTAAAGGAATGGGATGTTAAATATCGCAGCGGCGGCATGGGATATGGTGAGGCCAAAAAGCGGTTGCTGGAGCTTTTGCTGGAATATTTCGCGCCCTACCGGGAAAAACGAGTTGAGCTGGCGAATAATCCGGAGCATATCGAGCAGGTGCTGGTTGATGGAGCGGAAAGAGCCGGTAAAATTGCTAAAGAAACCTTGAATAAGGTGAAAAAAGTTGTAGGATTGAGGTAATTCAAGGAGAAAAATGAGCGATTATCGCGTACATCTTGATGTTTTTGCGGGGCCGATGGACCTTCTTTTGTATCTTGTTCGAAAAGAGGAGGTTGATATTTATGATGTGCCGATCACTAAGGTAACCGAGGAATATATTAAGTATATAGAGCTGATGAAAGAGCTTGATCTGGAGGTTGCGGGGGATTTTCTGGTGATGGCGGCTGCACTTATGGAGATCAAGTCGGCGATGCTTTTGCCCAAGACCGAGCTGGAAGAAGATTATGAGGAGCAAGAGTCCGGTAATCCGCGAACGGAATTGATCCGGCAGCTGCTGGAGTATAAAAAGTTTAAAGATGCGGCTAATATGCTTGACGAATCTGCGGGTATCAGGGGTCTGCGTTTTTCGCGGCCTGATGTGATAATGGATAAGCTTGAGCCAGAAGCAGAGCCGGAGGTGGAGATTGAGCAGATAAATATATGGGATTTGCTTTCTGCATTTGATTCTATTTTGAAGGCTACGGGCAATTACCAGGATTATTCGCATATAACCGATGATACGCCGATCGATCTTTATCAGATTGAGATATTGCATCGGCTGCAGAGTGAGGGGCCGATGAGTT
>CAZITB010000057.1:0-18021 GCA_964542055.1 uncultured Candidatus Kuenenia sp. | reverse complement strand
ATTTCTGTAATCGATTCGATGAGGCCTTGCCCGGCGCGGTTGTTTATGCAGGCGAGATGGAAACCCAATCTGAAACAACGCACATGCTGAATTTCAGCAATACCGTTGAATTATTGGGAATATAATTTTTTTGGCAACTGGGATCAAGAAAGCATTTTAGCGGAGTTCTAATAAAAATTAGACCATTTCTGCCGTGGGGGGCACCTATGATTTGAATGTCCGATGCACAACGGCTAACGAATACTTTGGCAACTGCCCATCCGTTTAAAAAGTCAACGGATCAAATGGACTATGTAAAGGCTAACGTATATTAAAATGTTTGTATTTTTTGATTATTTTTAAGTTCCTGTTATTAATCGACTTGAAAAATAAGCTTTTCTTGTTTTTCTCAGGTAATCAGAACTTTGGTTGTATTTCGGTTGTACTCGTTTCTGTTCGACAAAGTAATAGGCAATTTAGTTGCATCGGCCTGTATTTTGAGATATTTTGCATCTAAGATATGGTGATAGTTTTCCTGTGCCGATAAACTTTTCTGATATTTTGCTATAATCGGTATTCATAACCTCACTGAGCAGCTCCCAGCCTTTTTGAATTTCAATGGGGTCGGTTATATTCTGGCCGGTTCCAAAAAGGCTTATTCCTGCCCATTTGGAGAGATCGCCGCTGGCCTGAGTGATCTTTAAAAGAAGATTCGGATTCTGCTTAAGATTTTGCATTGTTCGGCCTCTTGGATTGATCATAAAGCCAATACAGTCGCCATCCATAAAATAAGTGGCTTCGACAGCATAAGGCAGTCCTTCGGGGCTAACCGTGCAGATTGTTGCCCAGTTTGAGTTTTGTACAAGGTCGTTTATTTCGACTTCTGTCATTTTACGCATTGGGTGCTCCTTGCAATTTTTGAAGTATTTTATTGAAAGCCTTTGCTGCATTTAGGCAGTCCTGCTCGTCAGGATGCTTAGTGGCTTCGGCTAATCTGGCTTTTCTTTCATCATTCATAGCATGTGGGTGATCGGGTTTGTCTTTTGTCATTTGGGTCATCATTTCTATGAGTTTGGGATCAACTTTTCCCTGACAAATAAATGTGCCAAGAATATTATTGTCTTTCAACAATTCGCAGGCTTTTTGAATGGATTCTGAGGCATGTTGAGAATCAGGATAGGCACCCAAGGTTAAAAATATTCCAATATTTTTATTATGGATTTTCTGCATATAGCTTTGTATTGCCTCATCGGGCATGCCTTTATCGACCCAACCTCCAACTGCAATGAAATCATATTCGTCTGGATCAGGAGAATTGTGAACAGGGTATATTTCAGTGCTCTGCGGCAATGCCTCACAGATTGCATCAGCGATCATTTTTGTATTTCCGGTTTTACTTGAGTAAACAACCATGCATTTCATCATTATGCCTTTCTGCTCTTTCAAATTTTAATAGTTTAATAAATAAGGCAACCTATAAAAAATTCGTTTTCATACCTGTTTTTAATGTCAAGAACAGGGTTTATCGCTGATCTTTAGAGATACCCATAATTCATTATATTCATTGCGTTCCAATGTTTTTGCGACGGTTCCATTTTCCATCCAAGCTATTTTATCGCAGCATAGTGCGACCAGTTCAATATCATGTGTGATAATGATTACCAGTATGCCTCGGCTACAAAGCTTTCTGACTTCCAGGGCAAGCATTCTCATTCTCTTTTTATCCATTCCGCTGGTGGGTTCATCAAGAATAATAATATCATTGTCCATCGCTATGGATGCGGCAATTGCCAGACGCTGTTTTTCACCGCCGGAGAGGGTTTGCGGATGACGGTCTTTCAAGGCAATCAGACCATATTGACTTAAAACATCCTTTGCTTTATCGGCATCCATCGGGTTATCTTTTGGATTCAGAAGTAATTCACCAAGAACTGTATCAGAAAATAACTGCTGCTCGGCCTGCTGGGTAACACATCCAATCTTTCCAATTCGCTGCCTGTATTTACATGGATTGCCTTTGATTGAAATCATTCCGTTGCTTTCTTTTTGCAGGCCAGTCAACATGCGGGACAACATCGTTTTGCCGACTCCGTTATGCCCCATGATTGCGACACATTCTCCTGTCTTAAATGATAGATTCACATCATTGAGAATGTCTTTATTTTTGTTCGCTCCTCCTGAAAGACAGTTTGCTTCCAGTAATGTCTGCTTCTTGAAATCATTAACCACAGAATCTGTAATTTCCGGAGGCTGATCCCATATTCGTAAACCATTTTCACTGCGGAATTGAAATGAATTCAGTATTTCCGGCTTGCCGTCATAAATTAGCTGTCCATCTTTAATTACAATCACCTGATCTGCCAATTCTCTTAAATACCATAGCCGATGCTCGGAAACAATAATTGTCCTGCCCTGGTTCTTTAATTTGGCCAGCAGTTTTTTCAATTCATGAATTGAGGGGATATCCAGATTTGCCGTTGGTTCATCCAGAAGAAGCAGAGGCTGATCCATCGCAAGAATTGATGCCAGAGCCACCTTCTGTTTTTCGCCAGAGGACAATGTGAAAATATCTCGATTTCTAATGGACTCGATTTCAACGTCTTCTATTGCTTTATTGATTCGCTTTTTTATTGCCTGTCGGTCGAGACCTGAATGCTCAAGACCAAAGGCTATTTCATCTTCGACCGTAAGCTGGAAAAACTGCGTATTTGGGTTCTGAAAAACGGTACCTGTCAACTCACTGATTTGCCAAAGTGTTTTTCCGGCGGTTTCTCGTCCCGCAATCCAGATATCGCCTTCAAGTTTACCGCCGTAGTGCATTTGGGCCAGGCCGTTGATGCAATGCAGAAGCGTAGATTTGCCGCTACCGGAAGGGCCTGTCAGCAGCACCAGCCTGCCGGGAGAGATATCAATATTGATATCTCTTAAAGCCGGTTCATCCTGTCTGGTATAAGTGAATGTTAAATTTTCTATTTTTAGCATTATAATTTTACGAATAATGATATTGCGGTTAAAAAAACGATCAGTCCCAACAGAATGCTCAGGGCATAGTAGTCATTTTTCTTGAATATTGCCTGTTTGAGAAACTGCCTTTGGTTCGGGCGAGCCAACCCACGTGTTTCAGCAACAGCGGCAAGTTCATCTGCCATTTTCAGGCTTCGGATCGTTACCAGTGACATATAGCTCTGTCCGATTAAATGGGGCTGGGTAAATAGTTCACGCTTTCGATGAGCCAGTCGCCGAAGCCGCATGGAATCGTGAATTACCAGAGATTCGTTGAGCAATGTCGGTATAAACCTAACCGCAATTGTCAGCGGCAGGATAATAATATCCGGGATTCTCCAGGCTTCAAGTGCGATGGTCATATCCCGCAATTTAGTGGTCACAGCAAACCACAACCCGGTGGTTGCCAGTGCGGTGCCCCTGAAAATCATTCCAATAAACATGGCTTCGGGATCTTCCATCGGTTTGTTCAGGGCATATTGAAATATCAGCATAAAAACAGCCCAAAGAAAAGCCGCAAAAATACTTGTAAAAAGGAATAATCTCATTAGCTTCGTAAAAAAGGCGAGAAAACCGGCAGTTATAAACAGACCTACGGAAAGAATTGCATTTCCGAAAATGATCATCACAGTTAGCGTTACGAGGATGATCAGTTTACAGCGGGGATCAAGCCGTTCAAACGGGCAATCCGGATTTCGCTGTCCCAGTCGCTGAATAAATGAGCGTATCATGCCATCACTCCCGCTTTTGAGACCTTTGCCGTTAGTTTTATACCGGCCAATCCTCCGGCAACCGCACCGATTGCTGAAGCGATGATTGAAAGTACTACCAGATACCATACAAATTGTACCTGTGTCATCTCAGTGATGAACGCATATAACTTGCTGAATGCGGTCTGAGAAGTTCGATAGATGACCAAGGCTGCAATCAAGGCAGTCGTTCGTTGAATTCCGCCAAGCCATTTTGCGGTCAGATCGCCAAAGACGCCTCCAATTACCAAACCAAATCCCATCAGAATGCTCCCGGACAGCAGCATTGTTACCAGAGAATACACTGCCGACATAATGCTCAAGGCTCCAGCTTTGGGAACTTTTTTCAGTGCAACAAATAAAATGATACAGGAGGCAAATGCCATTACAAACTGCATCAGACCGGGGATAATGGCAATGCCGGTCATATGCAGCAGCATAGCCGCTGCGAACTGAACAACTACGACCAAAGCCGTCATAACGCCCAGAACAGAAATGTCTTTTAATGAAAAGCCTCGCATGGAGTGATTATTTTTGTTACTCCCTTCTTTTAACATATGGGGATGTGTTTTGTCTGCTTGGAAAGACGGCATTATAACAGTGTTGGCAGTGTTTTTATTTTTGCCAATATCCGCAAAATCAGCTGCAATGTTATAACACCAGCACCATCCATCATCAGTTAATTGGTACTGCCGTCCATCTTTTTCTAATAGTCCTTTTTCCAGGCACTGATCGACCTTTTCCTGCAGAATAGTTTTCGGTTCCAATGTCTCATCTTGCCAAACAGTATCAACATTGAGAAATCCACGCTGAAGCTGACCGGTAACAGACCGAAGCAATCTGGATTTTGACGGCAGCAGAACAGAAGCCATATAGCCAGAATTTCCGCTTGCAATTTGCATCTGGTACATTTGTTTATCCATGGCGTTCATTAATACAAGCGGGCCAAGATAGCCGCCAGCACCTGTTCCAATCGGCAGACAGTCTCCATCATCCAGACGGATATTAGCATAGAGATTTCGATCTGTTGGTTTGACAAAATGAGTGCATGTGTCCTGTTGGTAACCAGCCTCGATCAGGAACTTTCGAGCCGCTTTGCATTGTTCAAGTTCGATAGATAAATCCGGTAATGGGGCAATTTTGTTCTCTTTCAATCGTTTCTCTAATGGTGTACCGCCCATGGCAATCAAAGGATACAAAGATACACCATCCAGGTTTAACTCGACCGCGCATTCAAGATCAGCCTGGAATCCCTGAAGATTTTGACCCGGCAGGCGATAAAGAATGTCAGAAGAAATGGTTTTGATTCCAGCCTTTCTTGCCATTTCGATTGTGCTGTAAATCGTATCCTTGTCTGAAAGTCTTCCCAACTGTCTTCGCGTATCGGAATTGAACGTTTGTACACCCAGACTTATGCGTGTTACGCCGAACTGGACCATTGCGTTAAGTTTTTCCTGAGTAAGATCATGGACCGTTGACTCAATGGTAATTTCAGCCGTTTTGTCAAGCCCAAGTGTTTTGCGGGCAGTATTCAGCAGTTCCGACATAGCTTCAGCAGGTAATAGTGACGGCGTTCCACCCCCCAGATACAGTGCCTCAAACCCTCCCTGATTGACGTAGCCGCAATTCTGATACCAGTTTAATTCCTGAATGACCAGTTGCGCATAATCAGCGGCCATCGCAGCGGTGCCGGGCTTTCTCATGAAATTACAGAACGTACACAGGGTGCCGCAAAACGGGATATGAATATAGGCTGTACGCCTATTCTTTTCCTGGCTTCCATTCTTAATGATATTCAGCCAGTCGTCTTTTTCGTTACCTCTTGAAGATATCCGGCTCCAGCCGTAAGTGTCCATGTGACTGCGAAACCGGGTTTCAAAAGGAAAATCACAGGGTTTCACCGCTTGATGCTGCTTTTGTCCATTACTATTGAAAATATTGATAGTTTTAGTTTTCGCATTCATTTTGCAGTCCTTTCTGCCTTTTTTTCTTCGCCTTTGGACTGCACGGCAACAGCTGCGATTTCACTGCATTGGCAGACTTTACATTTCCCATCACAGTTACAATTAGAATTTTCACATTTTGTTTTCATATAATATTCCTCAACTAATATCCAGGTCCCCACAGGGAACGGTTTTCACTTGAATCCGGTAAAGACAAATCCTCCCAAAAAGCATTTCCTCCGGTATCCCAGACCGGTGTAACAGTACCTGTTTTTTGCCCTTTGATCTTTTCCACATGCCCGTCAACGAAAAGAACATTCATTGCTCCGTTATGAAAAAAGCCGCTGGTTTGACGGTGGTGACCAGATTGGCTCAGACCTAAGCTGCCTACATTAGGATTGTCGGTATCGTAGATTTGGTATGAATACGATGTCTCCACCATCAGCATACAAGATGATGGATTTCTTATGTTTGAAAATCGATATCCTCCAGCCGGGCCAAGTTTAGCGCCCGGGCGTCTGGATGTTGCTTCTACGTAGCAGCCGTTTAATGCATAACTTGTAAAGGGCTTATCATGCCAGTAGCTGCCGTAACCAATTGGATAAGGGTCTTTATCTGCTGGACAGAAAAACACTTCCGCCTTATCCTCAAATGCATCTTCATTGTTTTGCTGGCCCACATAAGGAATCAAGACAAAGTTCCATGCCTGCAGGCCACCTGAACCGGAAGCTCTCAGATCACAGGCTTTTATAATATTGTCATCATGATCCATGCCGTAACAATTGAATGCTAGGCCGATTTGCCGCATGTTAGAAGCACAGCATATTGCTTTCGCAGCAGCTCTGGCCCTGCCTAATGCAGGTAGAAGAATCGCCATAAGCAAACTCATGATGGAAATCACAACAAGGAGTTCTACCAAGGTGAACCCATCGGCCTTTTTGTTTATCATAGTTAATTTCATAGAAATATTACCTTATTGGTTGTTTTCTCCTTCAAGCCAGTTCTCACAGAATACATTCAAGTCAGCAATATCGATAACGTCTTCACTGATACCGCTGTTATCAAGATTGCATTTGCTATTCCATTCCGGATCACTTTTTTCACTGAGCCAGCTTTTTGCAAATATTGAAAAATCAAGCAGATTCACGATGCCATCGGCATTAAAATCTCCGATATAAGTTGTGATATCAATTTCCAATGTCGGCGGTATGGGATTTTGTGCCAGCCGGTCTCTGGCATCCATGGATAGATAAACACTCTCTCCGTCAAGCGAAGCTCTGATTGTAAAACCAAGAAAAGCCGTATTCGGGTCGGCATATTTTTCCGGATCTGAAGCGATTAAATCTTTAACTTCCTGTGTAAAATCAACTTCATAGAACTGAACTCCGTTTTGCTCGATATACCAGTTTGTAAGCGGCTGAGGTCCCGGCCCCCATGGCCCGTTATCTACACGAAGATCTAAGACTTTTTCAATATATAAAATTCCTGCTTCGTTAGGATCGAATTCATTTTGAAGATCATTGATATCTGTTGTGGGGTAATCATCCCCATCCAGATCCGCTCTCCAGAAGTTCTGCATATCGGCTGCAAATATGCCTACATACAACGTAGTTGGAGCCTGAAGATACGTCGTCGAACCAGCCCACGGCATAACATAATCAATACTCCATTTGAATGTGCATTCATTAATATCTGCCGGATTGGAGTTGAGCTCCATTATCTTCGTCATGTTAAACAGTGCCGTCGCTCGTGTATCCCGCTGATCGTTGGGAAACTCTATCGGGCTGGTCCCGCTAACACCTAAAGATTGATTGATCATTAGTCCTCCCGGCCCCATAGCCATAGTGGTGTAAACCCCATCGACATTTCCATCTATTGGATATTCCGGCTGGTAATCTGAATGACCGCTTGCACCGTCAAAGATTCCAAGATAAATGGCATCTTCTTGAATTGTGTCTCCCTGATCCTGCTGCCATACATCCCAATTGGAATCTCCTGAATTGGTGGTATCCGTAAACAAATCAACTGTTTCTGCGCTGCATATATGGCAGAGCAAAAGTAAAGAAATTGCGAATATAATAGTTTTGTTTGCCATAATAATCTCCTGTTGTAAAAATGGGAACCGGGGCAAAATAGGCCCCGGTTCTCAGGTTTAATCTATTTCTTTCTTCTCCTTAAAGCCGCAAGACCTCCGAAGCCAAGCATCGCAATGGTAGCCGGTTCCGGAACAGGCATTTGAGTTGGAACCAAAGCCGAAGCATCGCCAACTGCTGTTGTAACCGAAAAAGAATCGATCATGGTTATGGAGCCTGTCGCATTAAATACAACATCGAGAGAGCCGGGATTGCTTGTCAACTCAAATATTTGTGTTGAACGCATATATGGATTACCACTGCCGCTCATGCCGATCTGGTAATCATAGTAGCCAACTGGTGTAACATCAGTTGCACCGGCAATTGAGGCTGTAATATCTGAACCCGAATAGGCATACCAATCATATTGCACAAATGCCAGTATGGAACCGGACACAGATCCAGTATTTACAGAGGCACCAATGTCCCAAAAACCTCCGGTTGCGGCCAGCATTCCACCGTACATTCCATTGGCCCATACCGGATGTTGGCCATGAGAAGTCTCTGTCCAACCCACCATACCACTTGCATGATTAGTCCAGCTTGCAGTGGCATTGCCGTAGATGTTGTTGCTGTAAATGTCCGGAGTTAAAGGTTGTTCCGGTTCAGCACCTTCAACTGCATTTAAACCCCAGAACTGGCTTGTATATCCGGTTTGGGATTCCCATCCCGGCAGCCACGGATCGGAATAGGCTGCAAATACAGATGTTGAAAGAAAGCTTACTGCCAATAATACGACTGTCATTCTTTGTACATTTTTTAACTTCATTGTAATCTCCATTATTGTTTACTATTTTTATATAATTCATAAATCCATTTTAACTCACACAATCCATTCATTTCACAATCTAAGCCATTTCATCAACCTCCTTTCTTCGAGGACTTGCATAAAAAAAGAGCAATAGATGCATGAGATAGATGCTTCTATTGCTCCCTGGCTGGCTATTGGATTGCTTGCTGGGTTGCAAGTTATGTCTAATATTGGTATTATTTATTCATTATTAATTTCCCATTTCGGGTTATTCTAATTCTATATAGCTCACCTTCATGGTGTATTTGTATTTCATTGTGGTTTCCAAAAAGCTGTGGCGATTCATAAACCTTTGGCTTGGAACCAGTGTCATATGCCTTAGACGATAAATCAAATCCCTGTTTTCTTTCAGAATCCTTCATTTTAATTGTTACCTGAAAATCGTTTAAACCGTTGAGCTAAAGAATCTGAATTGTTCATATTATCCTGTGAGTACAGAGAATCGTTCCCTTCAATCATAGTGAATAACGACTCCAGTTGCCCCGGCAATGTCAGGAATACCTCATCAAAGACCGTTCCGTGTTGACACTTTTTTCTTGCTTCTAAAACAAGATACTCGCCTTTTCTTCTCACTTTGATATCATTTACAAAAAAAGATGCTTTTGCCATTTGATAGCTCCAATATTATCCTAAAAAAGATTTCCAACTTGATATACAAGAACCGTTATTACATAAGCCACAGCCGTCAGGCCGCCAAATTGAAATAACGCCCATTTCCATGAATTAGTCTCACGACGGCATATCGCCAGTGTCGCCACGCATGGAGCACTGATCAGACAGAACAGCATGATGCAGAATCCCTGAAGAGCGGAATAATTGTCTCGAAGTTTCTCTCGTAAGGTTTGGGATTCTTCATCCACTTCGCCTATCGAATAGACTATTCCCATCTGAGCCACAAAAACCTCCTTGGCAGCCAACGCTCCAATCAGAGCGGTTCCAATTCGATAATCAAATCCCATCGGTCTAATGACCGGTTCCATCGCTTTGCCGATCCGACCAGCGATGGAATACTGCAATTCTTTTTGCTGTGCCTGTGTTTCGGTCAAACCGGTTAATTGGTCTTCAGGCACTTTAGGGTAACTGGTCATTGCCCACAGAATGATGGAAATCACAAGAATTACGGTTCCTGCCTTTTTTAGATACAGCCAGCTTCGCTGCCACATATGAGTCAGGGTGCCGCGTAAGGTCGGCATACGGTACGGCGGCAATTCCATCAGAAACATACCGCTGTCGCCTTTCAGGATGGATTTGCGAAGAATCATCGAGAGAATAATCGCCAGGCCAACCCCAATCATATATATCAACCACATCATAAAACCGTGTAAATGTGGTGCAAAAAATGCTGGTATAATTAACGCGTAAATCGGAAGTCGCGCACCGCAACTCATCAGCGGAATGACCATGATGGTGGCAAATCTGCTCTTGCGGTCATCCAGGATGCGGGTTCCCATAATCGCCGGAATCGAACAGCCGAACCCGATCATCATGGGGATAAAACTGCGGCCATGCAATCCGATCTTTTTCATTACCCGATCCATTATAAAAGCGGCCCTTGCCATATAGCCCGAATCCTCTAAGATTGAAATTGCCAGAAACAAGAAGATAATGTTCGGTAAAAATACCACCACACCACCCACGCCGCCAATGATGCCGTCAACGATCAGTGATTTTAGCATACTTTCGGAGCCATCCGGCCAGAAACCGGCAATTGAATCGCCGAGCCAGCCGAATCCCGTGTCAATCCAGCCCATAAACGGATCGCCCGCCTTAAAGGTAATCCAGAATACCATATACATCAATACAAGGAAGATCGGCAGCCCCAATGCGCGATTAAGCAGCACTTTATCAACCAAATCACTGATTTGATGCCGCTGAGCGACTGTATGCTTTACCGCCTGCTCATACACACCGGAGACATAGCCGTATCTCATTTCAGCAACCAGAACTTCCGGAGAATCCCCATAGAGCTTTTCAAGGTGAGAGACGCTTTTGGCAACCTGCTCGATTACTTCACTGCTATGACCAAGGTCGAGAATCTGCTGATCTTGTTCAAGCAGTTTGAGACTGAGCCATCGTGTACCATATTTTTGTGCGAGTTTGTGCTCCCTGCTGACAAGCAGCGCTATTTGCTCCAGTTCTTTTTCTATATCATTGCCATAGTGCACTCGAACGGACTTCTCGGAAGCTTTCTCAGTTTGAGTCTTTTTTATAATCGCGTCCAGAAGGTCATCGATTCCCTTGCCCTTGGAACCGACTGTTAAGACAACCTGGGCATCATAGAACTTAGCTATTTTCTCTGTATCAAAGGTAAATCCCTGTTTTTGGGCCAGATCCGCCATGTTCAGGACAAGAATCAAGGGAACATTCAGTTCGAGAATCTGGGTTGCCAGATAAAGATTTCGCTCGAAATTGGAGGCATCGACGATATCGACCACAACATCGGGTTGTTCATTAATAATAAAGTCGCGAGCTACGATTTCTTCAACAGAATGAGCCGTCAGACTGTACGTTCCCGGCAGATCGACAAATTTGATTTCGTGATCTTTGTAATGGCGGAGACCTTCCTTTTTCTCCACGGTTACACCGGGATAATTGCCTACATGCTGTCTTGCGCCGGTTAAAGCATTGAAAACAGTGGTCTTGCCGCTGTTTGGATTACCTGCTAAAGCAACTGTTATTTTTTTCTTTTCCATTATTATCAATCTTAAAATGTTAGCTGCGCCTTACTTTTGTGCCAAAAAAAATATTTATTGCTGCTCCACATCGATATATTTTGCCTCGTCTTTTCGGATAGACAAATGATAGCCTTTGACTTTCACTTCAATAGGATCACCTAATGGAGCAACACGTTCCACTTCAATGATCGCGCCTCTGCTGATTCCCATTTCAACCAGTCGCTTCGTTGCGGATGCTTTTTTTTTGATACTCTTAACAATACATTTACTTCCGTTTGGAATATCCAAAAGAGTTGTTTGTGTCGTTGAATTGGACATTTTTTCTTTTTCCTTTTCTAAGTGATCAATGCTTTTTCCCAGGCAAACTTGACACTGCTCGATTTCACAGGGCTGAATTTTGTTAAAATAACCTTGAAATTTTTCTATCATATCACTGCCGCATCGGGGACAGGCCTGGATAAATTCCGTGAATGAAATCAGGCGTTTAATAAGTCTTTCCGGGATTACATGTTCGATCTTACAGGCTCCCTCTTCGGCAACCTTGGGATCGGCACCGAGGATTTCCACAAAAAAGTCCTTTAGTATTTCGTGTTTTCGGATGATTTCTTTGGCCTGCTCAAGACCCTTGGAAGTCAGCGTAATTACCTCATAAGGCTGATAATTGATATGATCCGTCTTGGAAAGGGCTTTCAGGGCAACAGTGACAGAACCAGCTTTAACACCCAGATATTTGGCGATATCCTTAGCGCGGACAGCCCCCTTGTATGAAATGATATTGAATATCGCTTCCAGATAGTCTTCCAAGCTCGCACTTAATTGTTCAGTCTGAGTCATTTTAGGCCTTTCTAAAAATAAGACATACTTAATATAATAAGACGGACCTTATTTTGTCAAGAAGAAATTTCAAGAAATGTACTCATAGCAAATAATTCTATTAATCCTTTATTTGCAATGCTTTAAGAACAATATGGTTATTTGGAGTAGAAAAAAATATTCGAAAACTTGTTTTTGACAAAATCCTTTTTTCTGCTATAATTACAACTATGTTGCATTTAGGTTTATAGTTACAGGAAAGAATATAAATGAATTACCCTGAAAAAATACTGAAAGATCATGGATTCAATTGCACCCAAATGCAAATTGCGACTCTAAAAGTTCTTATTCAATCGGAACACCCTGTTTCCAGAGGCGATATTTTGGATTCATTAGAGGACAGGAGTCCCGATAAAACTACCGTTTATAGAATCCTTGAAAGATTTTGCGAAAAGGGGATAGTTCATAAAGCCTATGTTGATAAGAGAGCATGGGAATATGAACTGGCTGACAAATGTACTGACCGCCAGTGTCATCCGCATTTCAAATGCACTAATTGCGGCAAAGTCACTTGTTTATTTGATGTTCACGCACCATTAGTGCAGGGCCTGGGAGATGAATTCATTTTTCAGCGTCAAATGACAATGATCGAAGGTATCGGACCTGAATGTTCGAAAGGTTTTTTTAAGACATGCGAATAAAACTGAAACAACCTTTTTCATTTATAATACTGGCAATATTCATTGCTAATATAACCGGCGCGATGTTTTTATGGCACATTGCCATAGAAGGAGGTTGCAAGCATCATGACTGTGACAATTGCCCAATCTGTCAGAATACATTTATCAATTCTTGCAAGATTATAAACACACCTCCAGCAACGACTTTTTCCATCAATATAATCGAACACAAAATTGAATATCATCATGATATTCCTCCAACATTTCTATGCACACCTAATCTCATACCTCGAGCACCACCAGCTTAATTCTCCTCATTACCTTTTAGCAAATATAAACCATTATATAGAGTATGTCTGTACACATATTCTGTAAACTAATCTCAATAATAGGAGAATAAATGATGAATCTTAAAATCGTTACTACAATTATTATATCATGTGTTGTTGTAAATATCGCCTTTGCGGATTGTCCGCTTGCGCATACTCACATTGGAGTCAATCCGACCTGGAGGCCAGATTGGTCAGCTCCGGGAAATGCGAGTTTAGCTACTGATTCGGATTTGACTGATGATAATAAACTCTGGTTTTTCTCACTGCCGCCGGTTCACGCTGCGGGCACACCGGGCTGGCCTAACTGGGAACAGGCCAATGGAGATGTTTTTTTGCAGTTGGTTCCTGTTTTAGAAAGCGGCAATACGATTATGAAAGGGGATGGGTCAGGAAAACAACTCTGGACATGTCAATTTATGTATAGTAAATCCGGTGGTTATGGCGATCCGGCAGGTGTGCAGCATCTTGATGGCTGGCATTCCGCTCATGGCCCGCAGGGAAAATGGAATCTTGAAAGTGTTGATCAGAGCACAACCCCCCAGTGGGATATTTACCTCAAACGCGAAGGGACATCTGTAGCTTCGGATGATTTCTTTATGCTTTTACCGAATGACACACCTGTTTTAATCGCTGACGCAGATACTTATCAGTTGGACAAGGCATGGTTGTCAGATAAAAATGCATGGGGAATTCATGAGCACATGAGTTTTAATTTCTGGCTTACGCCTGATATTGGCCAGGAAGTTACAGCAACATTTTCAGCTTATGATGCAAGTGGTATGTACACAGCATCAGATAATTTTGAAATGGCCTTTGTAACAGTTCCAGAACCTGCTTCTTTATTGCTCATAGGCTTGGGCGCAATCCCTCTTTTGAGAAATAGAGAGAAAAAATGCAACGCTTAAATAAGTTCAGTTTTAGCCGGGGCAGTGCGAACTGCCCTGGTTATAATTCGATTGTCCAGCAGTCCAAAGGTTTCACTTTGATTGAGCTTTTGGTGGTGATTGCAATTATTGCTATGCTGCTTAGCATTTTAATGCCTGCTTTAAATAAAGCAAGGCAGCAGGCTAAAAGGCTTGTATGCATCAGCAATATGCGGCAAGTTGGGATTGCGGTACAGGCTTATATTATCGACAGTGAAAATCGTTTGCCTCCCAGTTCGTGCCATATTAGTAACCCGGATCAGTATTGGCTCAGGGTCTTGTCGAAATATACAGGCGAGCAATTGTTGTTTCACTGCCCCAGCGATAAATCCAAAAACTTTGTTGATTGGGACAGACCTCTCAGCGAACAGCAGGACAAACGCTATTCCAGTTTTGCTGTTAATGCTCTTTTAGACCCGATCTGTTTCAGATACGGAGGCTCTAAGAACCGTTATAATCGTGTCGATTCGATCCGAAAACCCATGTACTGTATTTGGATCAGCGAAGCACCGGATACTGAAAATTTTCAATTGGCCGACCATATTCATCCTGAAACATGGGAAGGTTCTGTTGAATACGCAAAAACGTTCATTGCGTGGAACCGCCACATGGGAAAATCAAACTACCTTTTTGCAGATGGACATGTTGAAACACTGGAATTTGAAGATACTTACCAATGGCCCGGTAAATGTTACTGGTATCCAGAATCGGCTCCGACGTGGCCGGAGAATCCATAACCTAAAACTCTTAAGGAACAATAAAAATGAAAAAAAATATATTTCTAATTTTCTTTTTATCCTTTGTGACTGTTCATGTATATGCTGAATGTCCGCTGGATCACTTTATTATTGGCATAAATGAAGATGGCATTACCGGTACTGATGATGATAATAAACTTTTTGTGGACCGTAGTCAAAAATATCGAAGCAGTGGCACGCCTTCTTATGTTAATTGGTATTATTCTCTATCGGCGAGTATATTTTCTGATTATAAATGGCGAATCGGTGAACCCGGATTTGATGGTTTCCAGGGAACCAATTCCAATGCCATGTATACTTATGATCCTAACCGATGTCTTGCTGGAAACCCCAATGAAGATTACCAAATAATGATTGAATGTATTTCAATTCCTTCTGGTTTTAGAGCCGTTCATAAAGATTATCCTCAATTTACAATTGATCAGATTGGTCAGTCTTTCAATCACAGCGAAATCCATGCTCTACGCGGCGATCCTCACATGCATATGTCTTTTCAGGCAGTTGACGGAACCAGTTTATTTTGGATTACATGGCAAATGTATGATGCACTGGGCCGGTATGAACCTTCGGAGCCTTTCACTTTAGTTTTCAATACTGAACCGTTGGCAGGTGATTTAGTAGTGGACGGAACAGTTGATACTCATGATCTTGCCGAATTCGCTTATTACTGGCTTAGAGATGAAGGCTCGATATACAATGATTATTACGAAAGAGCCGACGCCAACAGGGACGGGAAAGTAAACTTGCTGGATTTTGCAATGCTGGCCTCAAACTGGCTCGAACAATTATAACTAAAAGCAGATTGCAAATGCAGTTTACAAGGCTGACAAAGTTGATCCTCTTGAAACTATGGCATTTCTTGGCATGGTTCACCAGTTTATACTGATCCCGGCTGAAAAAGTCCGGAACGGTCGAACGATTGTTTGATCCGAATCGCATTTAATTCGTAAATAATTGGTATGAAGGAATATACGTTAACAAAAAAGGAAATCGTCCGGTTGGAAAAGGTCCACCGCTCGCTGCGGGACCGGCGGCAGGCGGACCGGATCAAGGCTGTCATTGCCTTGGCCAAGGGGTGGTCGGCGGCTCAGATCGCTGAAATCCTCCTGCTGGACGAGAAGACTTCCCGCCGGTATTTTGACCGGTACCGGCAAGGCGGCATCCCGGGTCTGCTTGAGGATGCGTATACCGGGGCCGAGTCGAAGCTGGACGACTCTCAAATGCAGGAACTGGAAGCGCATCTGGAAGCGCATATCCTGCCGGATGCCAAGGCGGTGATCGCCCATATCCAGAAGGCCTATGGCGTCCGTTATTCGCTTAGCGGGGTCACGGAACTGCTGCACCGGCTGGGGTTTTCCTACAAGAAACCCACCCATGTTCCCGGCAAACAGGACCCGGCCAAGCAACAGGCCTTTCTCGACGAATATGAGCGAATAAAGGCTCATAAAGGCAAAAACGACCCGATCTACTTCGCCGATGCGACCCATCCGCAGCACAACAGCATTCCCTCCTACGGCTGGATCAAAAAGGGGCAGGAAAAGGAACTCAAGGCCAACAGCGGCCGCCAGCGGCTCCATATCAACGGGGCCCTCAACATCGAGACGCTGGAGTCGACGGTGCGGTTTTACGAGACGATTAACGCCCAGACGTCGATGGATTTATTCGCTCGCCTGGAAGCCAGGCATCCCGGGGCCAAGGTGATTTATGTCATCGTGGATAATGCCAGGTACTATCGGTCGCGATGGTTGAAGAAAGCGATCAAGGGGACGAAAATCAAACTGATCTTTTTGCCGCCGTACTCGCCCAATCTCAACCTGATTGAGCGGTACTGGAAGTTCTTCAAGCAGCAGGTGTTGAACAATCACTATTATGAAACGTTTGTCGAGTTCAAGCAGGCTTGCGAAAGTTTCTTTCGAAAACGAAGGAAGTATCTGCCAATGCTCCAGACGCTGCTGGCCGAGAACTTCCACATTCAAGCCGTTGCGTAACGGGAAAATTCAATTGAAAAGGGTATATTTGTTGTTTCAGGAGGCACCTCTGCAAGATGCCCCTTTTGCGGCCAGACGAACTGTATTGGATCACCAGTTTCATCAGCTATGCTGACAATATTAACTATAGGCCTACTGGCACTCTATAAAAAATTCTTTTGTAAAAAGGCTTAAGAGTAATCAAGATATACTACTCATGCTACGCCTTAGCATATACCAAGAAAAATTTTTACCAGGACATTTAGTGCTGGCACCTGGAACCTGCTTGTGACCTAAAATATTTCTATCAGAAATGCTGTATCTACTGGCAAGGAAAGTAATAAGTTCGGCCAATGATTCATACTGGCGGTCAGTTGGGTAGTTTTCTTCGAAATTGCCAATTAGTGCAATTCCGATAGAATGTTTATTCCAATAATTATCGTTTCTGGTTCGGGAATGACAGTGGGCACCAGTAAGCGGCTGTTTCCATCTGTAACCTACTTCCACTAATCCATCAGGGTTGCCGTTGCCGTTGTTAATAATAAAGTCATACCCCAAACCATCAAAACCCCGATTTCTGTGGATTCTGTCGATGATTGAAGCCGACCCTGTTTCAGTTGCTGTATGATGAACTATAATTGCGTTCCATTTTGACCTGTCTTCATATTGTCCCAATGGTGACCATTTCGAATAGTTCTCATATTTGATATCATCATTCGGCAGGTTTGGCGAAAAATCTGGACGATTTTTTGTTTTAGAGGAAGATGTGCCTACTATTTGCGGGGTACCGTAGTTTGTATTGCTCTGGCAACCTAATATTGATAACAAAGAAGCACCTGTCAGTCCATACCCAACTCGTGTGAAAAACTGTCTTCTTGAAATATTTTGAGATTGAGATAATTTTTTAATCATTGTTTTCACGACAATTAATATTGTTAAAAAAGTGCATTCTCACACTATCCATTTTTTGCGTATGTTATTCAGACTCATGATAAAAAGCAATACGCAAAAAGAAATAAGTACGCCAAAGCTAAGCAATAAGGGAAGACGGCCTGCTTGATTGATAGAACCGTGAAGAATATCCGCTCCATAAGTCAGGGGTAACATATAAGCCAAAGGTTTTAGCCAGACTGGAAACTGCTCGATGGGGAAAAACAAACCGCACAGAAACAGCATCGGAAAACGGAAAAAGTTCGAAAATGTCTGAGCTTCAAAGACTTCTTTGACGGAAACAGCAATAAAGAGACCCAGGAATG
>CAZITB010000056.1:12825-18113 GCA_964542055.1 uncultured Candidatus Kuenenia sp. | reverse complement strand
GGTTTCATGATCCAGGGCGGAGGAATGAACGAGAACCTGGAGCAAAAGCCAAATAATGAGCCTATTACCAACGAAGCATCAAACGGCCTGAAAAACGACCGCGGCACATTAGCTATGGCCAGGACAAACGATCCCGACAGCGCGACAAGCCAGTTCTTTATCAACCTGGCCGATAACGCTTTTTTAAATTATCAAAGCCCTGCCAATCCAGGTTATGCTGTTTTTGGAAAAGTAACAGAAGGAATGGACGTAGTCGATGAGATCGCAAAAGTAGAGACCGGTTCAAAAGGCCACTATGACGATGTTCCGGCAGAAACGATCGAAATAAAATCCGCCAGAAAAATCGACTAGTTCGCCACGGCCTTACTGTTTTACCGGGCTTGTTGAAGATATTACCGCATGGAATAAAAGCAGAAGATATTCGGTCCGCTCATCTTTTTTATTCAAGCTTGCAGGTTTAGTCCTGATAATAATTGGATTTGGATTAATTTCAATAAAAGTTCCGCTTATTTGTTCAAAAAATTTACTTCTTTTGTTAAGTTATCAATTATTTATAACGATATATAACTCAAATGAATATTCAGTTATTTTATTAATTTGAGGTGATTCATGAAAAATATGCTCGTTATATTGCTGCTGGTGCTGGCTGGTTCAAATTGTTTTGCAACTTTGACAGAAATAAATTCTGCAGAGTCCTGGACGGCTGGAACAGATGATTTAAACGCTTTTTACGGCAGCGGTTACCTGCAATCAGGCGAAAGTGCTGTATTAAACGACTCTACAAATGGCTCAAGAGCGTTGTTTTACGGCACACAAATAGTCCAATCAGGTCTTAACAGCTACAGTTTCGAATCGAAATTTACCAGTTACTACAGGCAGTACAACTATTTCAATGTCTATCTGTTTAATGACGGCGCACTTTTTCCACTTACGGATGAGCTGGGTTTGGGAATGACGCCCTATGGCGCGTCTCAAATAGCCGCCAACTATGCCCCCGCTTCCAATGATGGCGGTCTATGGTATAGTTACGACTTGGAATTTGAAATCACAGAACCCCATTTATCCGATTACAACTATATAGGTTTTTACTTTGTCGGCTCCAAAGGCCCGGATCAGGAACTTGCATATAGCAATTTTTCGTTCAATTTACCAGAGCCGACCACCATATTAATGCTCGGTTTGGGCGGGATATTAATAGTTTCACCATACAGAAGGGAAATTTACTCGGCTTAGTTTCATTACGCGGGAAATTTTGGCATACTATCCTTTTTTGAGGCCTCTAATCGAGGCCTTTTTTCATGCGCAAATTACGTTCGACAATTGTATCATTTCCTGTTAGATTGTTGGACTAATGGATAAAGACCTGAAAAATAAAAATATTGAGCAGCTTCAAGAGCTCACTGAATCGCTCGGCGGAAAGCCTTTCCATGCAAATTATATCTTTAATTTCATCCATGAAAAAGATGTAAAGACGATCGAAGATATAACCCCCTTGAGTAAGCAGCTGCGGGAAAAATTAATCAGCCTTGATTACCATATTTCTAAAATCGATGTGGTTGAAAGATTCGCGGATCCCGACGGGACGGTTAAATACCTTTTCTCGCTCCCAGACGGCATAAGGATAGAATCGGTGCTTTTGACGGATGATGGCCGCAAGACAGTTTGCATTTCTACCCAGGCCGGTTGTGCGATGGGATGCTTGTTTTGTGCGACGGGTAAGATCAAGTTCAGAAGAAATCTTTCCGCTGGGGAAATCGTTTCGCAGGTTTATGAAATAGAGAAAGAAGCAGGCAAGATAAACAACGTTGTCTATATGGGAATGGGTGAGCCTTTTTTAAACTATGATGCGGTGATAGATTCGCTGAAGATATTCAACCATCCCAAGGGACGAAATATCGGGATCAGGCATTTGACAGTGAGTACATGCGGGCTTGCCGAACAAATCGAGCGGTTCGCAAAAGAAAAAATTCAGCCGCGGCTTGCCATTTCGCTTCACGGGCCCGACGACCAGACCAGAAACAAGCTGATGCCGGTAAACATGAAATGTTCACTTGATCGGCTGTTCGAATCGATAAGAACATATCAGCGGATAACCGGTAACCGGGTAACCTTCGAATATATCATGATAGGCGATGTCAACGATTCTCCAAGGCACGCGGAAAAGCTGGTAAAACTTCTCAAAGGTGTCAAATGCAATATTAACCTGATCGAATACAATCCGCATCCCGGCTGTGATCTTGTCGCTTCATCAGCTAATAAAATTCACAAATTTGCGGATTATCTCAAAGCCGCTGATATTGAAACTGTAATTCGGTTCAAACGAGGACAGACGATAAAAGCGGCATGCGGACAGCTTGGAGCGGACTGGCTTGAAAACGAAAAAAAGTAATTTCAAATGCCAAAAGCACTCAATAAAAGTTTTATTGCTGCAAGAACCGCCAGAAGCTGAACAACTGCTGTGAACCATTTTTGAGGTATCCTTTTTATTATAAATATTCCCACCGCGACCCCGACGAGTATGAACGGAAAAGTAAACGCATCGATTTTGAACGTTTCGAAATTTATTCTTCCATCCCAAATGAACAGCGGAACTTTTAGCCAGTTAATTATCATAAAGTACCATGCCGCGGTTCCCATGAATTTGTACTTTTCCAGTCGCATCGCTACCAGGTAGATTATCATGATCGGCCCTGCCGCATTTGCAAGCTGAGTTGTAAGCCCTGCCAGAAAGCCCATCGAAACCACAAAACTCCAATGAGTAGGAATTTTACCGCCGGTCGTTTTGGTCCTCCAGTAATTCAAAACAAGCATGGCCAGCACTATCGCCCCGATTATCGGTTTCAGCTGGGCATTATTTATATGACGGATCACAAGCGAACCAGCAACCAAGCCGGCAAGCGCTGGCGGGATGAGTTTAAATATATGGCTCCAAAGCACATCGCGGCGATAGTAAATGACAGCGAATATGTCAGCGAAGATCAGTATCGGCAGCAGCAAGCCAGTTGATGCCTTTGCGGGAAACGCAATCGCCATCAGCGGGACAACTAATATGCCGATCCCCGGAACGCCCGTTTTGGTCACACCGATCAAAACAGCAGAGACAAAAAGAGCAACCCATTGCCAAAGACCTACTTCTGCTGATAATATTTCCGTCATCAAATTCCTTGCTTGAATTTTGTTATAAAATTTAAAAACCACACAATGCAGGTTTCCGAAATACACCGACCGCGGCGAATACGTTCAGTTACGGGCATTTAGTGGTTAATTGCAAATAAATTTATGTATATTTTTTGACAAATTGCTTAATTATTCGAATGGACCAGTGCTTTCAAAACGCTGCTGGATTTTGGTATATGGACTGTGATAAATTCCCCTTTTTCCAGCTGGTAATAGCCGTGATCGAGCATCCCATCAAATAGCATCGTATCATCTGCCTTTAGCTTGTAAGTGTCTTCTTCGATTGTCAGCTCAATAACACCGCTTAAACAGTAGCACATTTCGAAACAATCATCATGAAGCCCCATGGACATTATCTTTTCGCCCTTTTCTGCATGAACTTTTATGATTTTGGCTTTGTCGTAACTGACCAGTTTGCAGTTGTTCAGGCCTACTCCGCCGGGATGATTATTTTGTATTTTCTCTGCCGATCGCCTTTGCACGATGTGTTTTTCGCACAAGGAAAGCAAGTCGCTGGCGGGCAGCTGCAAACCGCCTGAAAGTGAGTCCAGAGTCTTCAAGGATGGAAATGCCTTGTTTTTTTCGACATTTTCTACCGTGGTATAAGTTAAACCTGATACATCGGCTAATTGATGCAAAGTATAACCTAACCTTTTTCGCAAGGAACGAACTATACTGAAATCATATTTCTGGCTCATTTGGCAATACCAACAATATATAATAAATTAACATTTTTTCCAGTGGTGATTCGCGAGGCGGAAATGTTTTTTTAATTTCAAGTGATTATAATCAAAATGGAGATAGCAAAGATAAGAATCTTAATGGAATTATATCATAAAACAAGTTAAAAAAGAAAAGAATTTCAAAATAGGTAAGTAAAATTTTCAAAAACTGAAGAAATGGATAAATGTTGAAAAAAAACAACACCACAATCTGCCTTTCGCGGGAGTATTGCTTTAAACTAACCTGATTTTTAACAAATCGCTGAATAAAACCTGTAATGAAAAAAACACGCACGTTTAAAAAAAACAACATTAAAACATAAAGCATTGTCAAACAGCAACTTATAACAGCATCTCTATTTAAAGTCTGATAACATTTCCTGGAGATGTGTTTATTTTTTGCAACACAGTGTAATGCCAATATAAAATAAGTTTATTGATTAAAAAAAAATCATCTATGTATAAATTATTGAATTTCAAGTACTTACAAAGTATCAGGCAAACATACACGTGTGAATGAAATTCAAGCGGCACAGCTATTGCAACTATATAAAGTCCATTGCTTAGGACGGGAGGAGAAAACGGAGGAGAACCCGTCCTTTTGGAATTTTAAGGCTATATGCCGTATAAAAAAAGCCGACCCGGAGGAGGGCGGCTTTTTTTTTTTAGCTATTAAGAATTTTACAGCTCGGCATCGTGTACGCCGCAGTAGCCCATATCATCGCAGAATCTTTTTATTCTTTTCCATACCTTCGGATCGTCGATCAGCTCCAATGACATGGGGATAAGAATGTAATTTTCCACAAAAATATGCTCGCGAATTGAATTGACAACAAAACTTGAAATAGATTCCAGCCGGACCTTAAATTCCTGCAGATCAAGCGATTCGAAATCTTCCAGAAGTTTGATGAGGCTTTTAATTGAAAAATCTATATATGCATGATCCGATTTCATTGCTCGAACCAAATGCCCGAATTTGTGTTTTCGCATCTCAGGAAACAACAAATCTTCTTCATATTGAGCGTGTTCGCCAACTGCCGCCAAATGCTGTGAAATATGCACTAAACGGCGGTATTCTGTAGAAATATCCGTTAGCATATCCATCTCTTGTATCAATGTATTAACCTCTTTCAGATCTGAAACCATACACTGATAGATTTCATGCTCAGCCAATATTCTCCGGGCTATGTGATTATAAGGCAAAGAAGACCATAGTTTGTACAGTTGGTCACCAAGCAGTTCGATGTAAAGATGCTGATTGCGACGCAAAATAGCTACAGAACAACCGGTATCTAAAAGCATCTGCTCGGCCCTGGCTAAATCGCCCGGTTTTACTTCATTGAAATCAGCGACATTGGCAGTTCTAAGATCGCATGGTTTGGCTCCGTC
>CAZITB010000056.1:0-12815 GCA_964542055.1 uncultured Candidatus Kuenenia sp. | reverse complement strand
TTGTTTTAGACAATCAAATAGTACAGTTACATTAGTCATAATTAACCCTCATTTAATTAACTCTCTAGGTATTTATATTACGCTTATGTAAGGGTTTTGCTTACAAAAAATTAAAAAATAGCTTATTTTTTTTAATAATTTTGCTTAAACCTTTAATATTAAAGGCTTTACAAAAAACGCATTTTTCCAAAATTTTTGGTTGAAAATGTGTTAACTATTCACTAAACTAAGAATAAAAGTTAATAGTTTACTTAACAATGTAAGGGGAAAGGCACAATTATGAAAGAATTTCTTATCGAAAACGCTTCAAATGAGAGGAAAAATCAATTTCGGTGCAACAGCGAAGATTTACTCAAAAGGGCAAATCTTTTAAAAGGGCCTGACAAGCTGCTCATTGAAATGCATTTAAAGGATGGTTACACACTCAGCGAGCTTTCGTCGTTGGCCGGGGTATCGCAATCCACAATTTCACGTCGGATCAAAAAGGTTTTTAACCGCTTACATGACCCGAAAATTAGTGTTTTTGTTGATAACCGCCACCGATTCGAACCCCAGGAAAGAAAAATCATTGCAGATTACCTGCGGGAGGGAATGAGTCAGCGGCAGATAAGTAAAAAGAGGGGCACCACCCGCTACAGGGTCCGCCGGGCGATTCATAAGCTAAGCACCATTGGTTGATATACCTGAAAATCACTTACAACAAAGGAGGATCCAAGTGGCCAGATACAATATTTCCAAACAGTTTTCCTGGCAAGGGGATATTACCGACAAAGCAGCCGATGTAATGCAGATGTTCGGAGTAGATATCTCCAGGCTTAAAAACCACCAGCGAAAGCATACCTGCAAAAATCTGGAAATCAAGCTCGGCGATGTCCTATATATTACCGGTGCAAGCGGTGCAGGCAAAAGTGTGATATTCAGAGAACTTTACGACCAGTTCGATTCCGAAAGCAAAATCGATCTCGATCAAATCGAACTGCCCCAAGACAGGCTTGTGATCGACTGCATAAATGGCAAATTCATTAACTCGCTAAGGCTTTTAAGCAAAGCAGGCCTGTCGGATGTTTTCGATGTTCTAAATTTACCTTCCAATTTAAGCCAGGGCCAAAAATACAGGTTCAAAATCGCAACCGCTATTTCAAAAAACTACGATGTCATATTCGCCGATGAATTCTGTTCAAACCTGGACCGGCTTACCGCTTCGGCAGTGGCCTGCAAAATATCCCAATTTGCAAAAAAGTATTCCAAAACCCTGGTGCTTGCCAGCAGTCACGATGACATAATCGCCCAGCTGAAACCGGACATAGTGATCATTAAATATTTTTCTGCTCCCACTCAAATCATTTATTCAAACAATCGCAACTTCAATCAAAAGTAAACTCTGAACTCTACGGGGAAATCATGTTCGAATTGAAAGATCGCCTGCAAATTGTTCCGGCGGACATTTCGGCTTACAATGGGTTGAAATTTTTCCACTACCGCCACTCAAAGCTGGGACCGTATAAAAAAATATTCGCTATAAAAGCCAAATCCCGAAACCTCCCCGGATATTACGGAGAGCCGCTCGGCGTGATAGTTTATTCTATGCCGTCGCCGAATTGTCAATTAAGAACCATTGCAACTGCTGGCAAATATTCCATTGGCGATAATACCGCAAAGCTCCGTGCGATCAATCGTGATATTCGATGCATCAGCAGAGTGATCATCGAACCGCGTCTCAGAGGCTTTGGCCTTGCTAGCTGGCTAGTAAGCCAGACATTGCAAATGGCCCAGACCCCGATCGTCGAAGCGTTGGCGGTTATGGGCGATGTAAACCCATTCTTCCAAAAGGCGGGCATGAAAAAATATACCGCTCCCCTGCCGCTTCGCTGTGTAAGGATCAAGCAGGCTCTTTCAGCGATAAACATTGACGATTTAAAATTGCTCGATGCTGAAAATGCATACAACCATATCGTCGGGTTACCTGATCCTGCCAGAAATTTCATCATCTGTGAATTGAATAAATTTTTGCAGTCCTATGGGCCGAAACTAAAAAATACTCCGCTGAAAAAACAATTACAGTTTACGCTTCTAAAAATTTCACATCGCCCCGCATACTTCATCTGGCATAGAGATAATCAGAAAGGGAAAAAATGCACACAACAAAAATGATCGACATCAATTTACTGTTCGCTCATCCGGAAAATCCAAACGTTATGAGCAAAAAAAATCTGCAAAAGCTAACCAGGCATATTGAAGAGAGCGGAAATTACGAACCGGTAATAATTCGCAAACATCCGCAAATGGCCGGCAAGTTCCAGATTATAAACGGCCATCACCGGGTCGCTGCGCTGCGCAGCCTCAGGTTTACGCAGGTCGCCTGTGTACAATGGGATGTAGATGACAAGCAGACCCTTGTCCTTGTCCAGTCTTTAAACCGCCTATGCGGAAAAGATGATCCCGATAAAAAAATGGCTGTCATTCAAAAGCTGTCCCAAAATTACGATTCAAAAACACTGTCAAAAATTCTCCCCGACACCAGGCAAACGATCGAACGACTGATAAACTCTACCGCTGCAAACTTTGACCAAAAAAAAATTGCCAAAGCCTATTTGAATTCGCTTGTCTTTTTCGTGGATGACAAACAGTTTGAAACAGTAACTTCGGCTTTGGAAGCTGCTTGTGAGAATATAAACATAACCGGCAAAGCCGCCGTCCAAACAAATAATACATTCAATGCAATTGCTTTAACCCAAATCTGCGATCAATTTCTAAATGACAAACACAACAAGGAGCAGCAATGAAAAGATTAAAAAAAGTTCAGAAAGAATTCATAAAGGAAGTTTTCGTAAATTCCCTTACCCAGTCCCAGGCCATGAAAATGCTGGAGATCTCTCCAGCGGATTACCAGAAATGGCTCAATGAACCCCCTTTCAGACAGGAGCTGCAAAATCAAATGGAATCTGCTCTGCGCGAGGGCAAAATGCTGATCATTCGCCACTGCTCTTTGGCCGCTGCCAAGCTTATCTCGCTAGCCAATTCTGAAAAAGAAGAAACCGCCCGAAAGGCATGCCTCGACATCATCCAGACCGCACAAGCCTGCATCGAGAATCAAAAAATAATTTCAAAAACCGATAACCAGCAACAACCTCAACAAATTTCAAATGGCCAGGCGGCCCAAATTCTGGAAATACTTGCACAAAAATCTTAATCGAAAAGGCAACACATGAAAGATAATTTCAACCTGGATTCTCTCTACTTGCAACTGAAAAAATTTAAACCTCAAAACAAAACGCAGCTTAGAAACTACATCAAAACATTTTTAAAAATCAGTTTGCCCGATACCAGCATCTGCCAAGATCATACCGCCCCGCTAGATTATCTATGGTACAGTTTCAGCGAACCAGCCGCAGACGGCGACTGCATAGTCTGGGCCAATCGCGGCGGCGGAAAAACGCAAATCGCAGCAATCGCTACAGTGCTGGACTGTATTTTCAAACCGAAGTGTAAGGTGCGGATACTTGGCGGTTCGTATGAGCAATCTTCACGTATGTATGATTATATTACCGAGGTAATTCGGCAAAGCTGTGGTGAAAATCTGGATGGCGAAATTCGAAAAAACGGCTGCAAATTTTTAAACGGTTCAAATATCGAGGTGCTAACACAGTCGGCTAAAAGCGTGCGCGGCATACACGTCCAGAAACTTCGCTGTGATGAAGTTGAACTTTTCGACGCGGACGTTTTCAAAGCCGCACAATTTACCACAAAGTCAACACCAACGATCAAACCCGCCATAGAGGTCCTCTCGACGATGCACAAACCATACGGGCTGATGCATCAACTCGTAGCCGGTTCAAAACAAAACCAAACCCCGCTTTTCCAATGGTGCATGTGGGAGGTCATCGAAAAATGTACAGACCGCTCATGCAGCCGGTGCGTGCTTAACGATTACTGCAGACAAAGGGCAAAAAACGCAAACGGATACCTGAAGATCGACGACTGTATCACAATGATGAAACGCTCAAGCCGAGTCGGGTTTGAAACAGAAATGCTCTGCAAAAGGCCAAACCTTGAAAACGTCGTCTTTTCCGATTTCGACCCGGATATACACGTCGCTCAAATAGCATACGATCAGAATTTACCATTGTACCGCAGCCTCGATTTCGGCTATGTAAACCCATTTGTCTGTTTATGGATACAGGCCGATCAAGCCGGCAACATCCGCGTCATCTATGAATACTGCCGCAGCCGCGCAACGATCAAAACACACGCCGAAAAACTTTACGAGCTAACCCCCTGCGACCAGTCGAAAGTAGCCGCTACATTCTGCGACCCTGCCGGTGCAGGCAGAAACGATGTAACCGGAACATCATCGGTTCGCGAACTCGCAAAGCTGGGCATTCCAACGCGTTACCGGCGCAGCGCCATACTCGAAGGAATTGAGCTTATCAGAAGCGCATTAAAAGACGGAACCGGCAGATCACGTATGATAATCAGCCCCAAATGCCCCCGGCTGATAGAAGCCCTGCAATGTTATCACTATCCCGAAAACCAAAATTCGGCAGATAATGAACTGCCCAAAAAAGACGGAATCTACGACCACCCGATCGATGCCCTGCGTTATTTCTTCATAAACCACGATCGCACCCTGAAAACATCAACAAGAATCTATTAACCATATCCACTTTAAGGTGTACATTTAAAAATCCAACAAATTACCTCTTTACAACGTATAGTTATACATCAATAATAAAAGTATAGGGTAAAATTTCCGGTAATCTAAATGAAGAATTCGAAAAGCCATAAAAAAAATGCTGAGGCCCACAGTCAATTGAGATTAACGCAGGAGATTATCGCCTCGATTTTCAATGCCGCTCCTATCGGTATTGTAATTGTTTCTACCGATCGACAGCTTTTGGAAATGAATCAGCGGTTTTGCGAAATACTAGGCTATACCCGGGAAGAACTGCTAGGGCAAAACGCTCGAATACTTTATCCAAGCGACGATGAGTATCAACGCGTCGGTAAAAAAATCTACAAAATCATCGAGCAAAATGGTTGCGGCGAAATAGAGGCCATTTGGAAACACAAAGACGGCCACATCATGAATATATATCTCAGTTCCACACCTGTTGACGTAAATGATCTTTCCAAAGGCATCACTTTTACAGCAACCGATATAACTGAGTCCAAAAAAGCCGCTTTCGCCCTGCGTATGAGCGAACAGCGGTTTAGAAATATCGCAAATTACACCTACGACTGGGAGATGTGGCTTTCGATTACCGGAACACTTTTGTGGATCAACCCTGCAGTTCAACGAATTACCGGCTATACAGTTGAACAAGTACTTAATTTTAAAGATTTCCCTTTACCAATTGTTCATTACGAAGATCGTGAAATGGTAGAGCTGGCTTTGAAACTCTCAGCAAAAGGAACTGATTTCGACAATTTCGAATTCCGGATATACACAAAAGATGACCAGTTGAAGTGGATATCAATGTGTACCCAGCCGATCTTTGACCAGAATGACGCTCCACAGGGAATCAGGGTTAGTCTCAGGGACATTACCCAAAGAAAAAAAGTCGATTTAGCTTTAAATAATTTCGTCAAATTTATTTCTGCCAAATTCGGAAAGGTTTTTTTTACCTCTCTGGTAACTCAAATCGCCAAAACTGTCGATGCGGATGTCGCTATGGTAGCTCAAATAGATACTTCTCATGAATTGATGCAGACGCTTGCGGTATATAAAGATGATTATATTCTGGAAAATTTCAAATATCCGATAAAAGGTGCTGTATGCGAAGAAGTACTTGAGAAAAAAAGGTGCGTTTATAAATCCAAAGTTGCCGAAAAGTTTCCCAAGGCGCCAAAATTAAAGGAATGGAAAATCGAGGCGTATATCGGCATAGGACTGGTTGACAGCAACAACTTCACTCTCGGGCTTATAAGTGTCTTATTCCGAAAACCGGTCGATGAGACGCATTTTATTGAAGACATACTCAGGATTTTTGCTTCGAGAACCGCTGCCGAGATTGAACGCAACACTTACGAACTGGCATTTCTAAAACGGCTAAACTATGAAGACCTTATTTTTGAAATTTCTGAAATGTTCACCGATATTACCCCGAAAAGACTTAATTTATCTATAGATTCGGCATTAGGGGAGCTGGCAAATTACACCGCGGTCGATTCTGCTTACCTTTTCCAGTTTTCAGATGATCTAAAGAATCTGAGTTTAACTCATGTCAGAAAAAACAGATCAATTGATACTAAACTCGAACACATGAAAAATTTCAACTGCTCAGACATACCCTGGTGGACATCAAGGATCATGAGCAGACAACCGGTGCTGGTAACAGATGCCGAACAACTGCCCAAGGAAGCATATATTGAGAAAAAAGTTTTGCTTTCTCAAAACATCAAATCGGTTATCGATGTTCCTGTAACTTTTGAGGGCAAGGTCATTGGATTTATAGGTATGAGTTCAGCCACGCAAAGGACATGGAACGAGGACGACATTTCCCTGCTTCGAATTATCGGCCAGCTTATAGCAAATGCCCTCTACCGTATGAAAATTGCCAAAAAAGATTAGCGTATAATTGACCGATCAATCCACTCGCGGATGAGCGTTGTCATACTGTTCTTTTAGCCTGCTGGTTGTTACATGGGTATAAACCTGAGTAGTCGAGAGCGACTGATGGCCTAGCAGTTCCTGTACACTCCTAAGATCAGCACCATTATTTAGCATGTGTGTAGCGAAACTGTGCCGCAGGGTATGCGGACTGATAGTTTTATCAAGCCCTGCCATTTCCAGATATTTATCCATTTTGCGGCGGACACTTCTTGTGCTTAGCTTTTTGCCATGCTTGTTGACAAAAAGGATTCTCGTATCGAAATTACTGTTGTTCATCGCCCGTTTATTGCGGTATTCAAGATACGATTGAATGCTGCGCAGCGCCGCCGAACCGATTGGAGCAATTCGTTCCTTTTTACCTTTACCGCGAACGTGCAGAACTTCCGACAGGAAATCAACATCATCCATATTCAAATTCACAAGCTCACTTACCCTTAAACCAGTGCTGTAAAGTGCTTCCATTATCGCACGGTCACGAACACCAAGCCAATGATTACTCGCCGGTGCATCGAGCAGACGTTTAATATCTTCGTATGTCAAAAATTTCGGAAGTTTCTTTTCCTGCTTTGGAGTTCTTATACTGGTTACAGGGTTTTTTTCTGTGTGTCCTCTTTTGACCAGGAACTTATAAAAACTTCTCAGAGTTGCTATTTTTCGAGCGGTTGTTGATTTTGAATAATTTTTGGTTGAAAGGTTTGCCAGAAATTCCCGCAAAGTATCGGTATCGATTTCCAGTAGAATCTGCTGCAGGCTTTTTTGAGTTTGCACTGCCGTTGCCGCTCCCTGTTCTGGTCCATCCCACGACTGCGAATCAACATTGCTCTTTGGAGAGCCGGTCTCGCTTACAAAACTGCAGAATTGCTCAAGATCAGCTCCATAACATTTTGCTGTTTGCTCAGAAAAGTGTCTCTCAAATTTTAAGTAGTTTAGAAAATCCTGAACGATCACACAATCCTTCATATTTATATCCTTAATAGTCCGTTATTCTTTTGTTGTGCAAAAAAGCTTTTTATCCAAGCATACTGCTTTGCTCGGGGCAATTTTTAAATACCAGCTTATCTGCCTGCTGAACAAGAATTTGTGTAAGCTTGAAACTCACTATAGAAGCATCGAACCAGTCAAAACTGGTCCTTTCATCCTTGGCTTGTTCGACTAATACATCGAGAACCTTATCCTCGCTTCCCTGCTCGTACCTGAAAATGTACTTTTCTCCATTTTTGTTGAATATCAATTGCTTCAAACACTTACGCATTATAGCATTCCTAAATAGAACTCTGGTTTAGCTATATTTTTTATCGGAGTTTCAGTTTTTTTCTAAAGCAGTTTTTTGAAAATAAGTAAAAATTATTTGACAAAATTATAGATGCACTAAGTTATGTTTCAATCCTCTACCTCTTAAAACACCGGTATGTGTCCTTTTGTTAATCATTTAACTCCAGTCTCCACTTGACATCAAAGCAGAGAGTTTTTATCATTGCAGGTTTATAATTTCTTTGCACAAGGATCAAAATGGCAAATAATGAGAAAAGTTATCGCGACAGTCTTTCACTGCCCAAGACATCGTTTTCGATGAAGGCAAACCTCACCCAGAAAGAACCGGCCCAGAGAAAGCAATGGGCAAAGTCCGATATGTATAATCAGATACGTAACTCCAGAAAAGATAACCCTTTATATATTCTACATGACGGCCCCCCTTATGCAAACGGCGACATCCACATGGGCCACGTCATAAATAAAGTGCTAAAAGACATCGTCTTAAAATACAAGACAATGACCGGCCACGACTGCCCATACATCCCCGGCTGGGACTGCCACGGCCTGCCCATCGAAGTAAAGGTTATGGCAGAACTGGGCGAAAAAGCCATGGAAATGCCAAAAACCGAAATAAGGAAGCTCTGTCAAAAATACGCGTCCAAATTTGTCAAAAAACAATCTAAACAATTCGCCGACCTCGGAATATTTGCCGACTACGATAATCCATATTTAACCATGAAGCCCCAATACGAGCAGGGAATTCTGGAAGTTTTCGCTCAATTGATCGAAAACGGACTCGTTTACAAGCAGCTAAAACCCATTCACTGGTCTATCGGCTGCCAAACCGCCCTGGCAGATGCAGAACTGGAATATAAGGATATCCATTCACCTAGCATCTACGTAAATTTCCCCGTAACCAGCGAAACTCGCGAAAAACTAAAGCAAATGGGCCTTGTCGAAACCGACTGCGACAGCACCGTTTGTTTTATGATCTGGACAACCACCCCATGGACACTCGCTGCGAATCTGGCCGCTTGTGTTCACCCGAATCTCGATTACAAGTCCATAACATATAAAAAGGACGGCAAGGAATACACATCAGTTATAGTCTCCGACCGAGTTCAGGCAGTTATAAAAGCCGGAAACCTCGAAAATGACCAGTTCTCGATCTCCGAATCCTCGGTAAAAGGCTCCCAGCTCGAAAACCTGCGTTACACTCACCCCTACATTGACAACCCAACCGAAAAAGACGCTCACATGGTCATACTCGCCGATTTCGTTACCACCGAAGACGGTACCGGAATCGTCCATACCGCACCCGGCCACGGCGTAGATGACTACATCGCAGGACAAAAATACGATCTCGCCGTTTACTCACCGGTAAATGACGACGGAACTTATGACCAGACCACCCCCGAATGGCTCCAAGGCAAAAACGTCCTCGAAGTTGACCCGATCGTTATCGAAAAACTCCAGCAGCTCAACCTGCTTTTCGCCAAAAAAGACCTGCTCCACAGCTACCCGCATTGCTGGAGAAGCAAAACACCGGTAATATTCCGCGCAACCGAACAGTGGTTCATCAGCGTGGACAAAAAAATCGACAAATTCGGTGCTTCACTTCGCCAAATGGCACTAAAACAAGCAGACGATGTAAACTGGGTTCCCGCATGGGGCCAGAAACGAATCGTCGGAATGCTCGAATCCCGCCCCGACTGGTGCATTTCACGCCAGCGGGCATGGGGCCTGCCGATCCCCGCTTTCTACAACTCCGAAGGCAAAACCCTGCTCACAAAAGAATCCACACTCGCGGTTGCCAGCTACATCGGCAAGAAAGGTTCCAACGCATGGTTCTCCGATTCGCCCCGCGAAATTCTCGGAGATGATTTCCAACTGCCCGAAGGCTTCACTTTCGACGACCTCCACAAAGAAGAAAACATATTCGACGTATGGTTCGAATCCGGCTGCAGCTGGCACAGCGTTGCACAATATCAAAACTGGCCCGTACCCGTTGACCTTTACCTCGAAGGCTCCGACCAGCACCGCGGCTGGTTCCAGCTTTCAATGCTGCCCGCACTTGGCGCACTGGGGACAGTACCGTTCAAAACCGTCCTGACTCACGGCTTCACCGTTGACGACAAAGGCATGAAGCAATCCAAATCGCTTGGCAACTACGTCAACGCAATGGACGAAATCCAAAAATACGGCTCCGACATCCTCCGCCTCTGGGTATCAAGCGTTAACTACCAGGAAGACATGCGTTGCTCGGACGCCCTCATCGGCCGTCTGCAGGACGCATATAGAAAAATCCGAAACACCGTGCGTTACCTCATGGGCAACCTCAACGGCTTCGACCCCCAAACAATGACCATCCCCTACGCCGAAATGCATATAATCGACCAATGGGCAATGCAGAAACTAAACAAACTTATCGCCGACACAACAAACGCCTACGAAAACTTTGCGTTCCACCGAGTTTTCAACCTGATCTACAACTTCTGCACCGTCGAAATGTCCAGCATCTATATGGACGTACTAAAAGACCGCATGTACTGTGACGCCCCGCAAAGCCCCTCGCGTAAAAGTGCGCAATCTGCCATGAACAACATCCTCGAAACGCTCGTTAAGCTCATCGCCCCGGTACTGGTCCACACCGCAGAAGAAATCTGGACAAATCTTGAAAAACCCGACAGCATCCACCTGGCACAAATGCCCACACCCGCTCCCGAGATCGATTATGACAAAGATAGTGACAAGTGGAATAAAATCATGGAACTGCGGGACGAAGTTCTAAAAGCTCTCGAATCGCTGCGTCAACAGGATGTCATCGCATCGAACCAGGAAGCCTCGGTTATGATAACCGGCGACACCGAAACCACTTCAATGCTGACTGATTTCGGTCTGGAAAATTTCGCCGCACTTTGCATCGTCAGCCAGGTTAAACTTTACCAGGGCGACAAGCTCAATATCACCGTCGAAAAATCACCTTACCAGAAGTGCCAGAGATGCTGGAATTATTGGCCAAGCGTCGCCGAGAACGAAAAACATCCCGACCTTTGCGTCCGCTGCATCGAAGTGATCGAGCAAATGCAATAACCACCCGGCTTACACTCAAACCGAATGTTTGCGATAACGTCGCCGCGGATATTTCACCCGGTACCACACTATCGCTCTATACGTACCGAAATAGCCTGCAGCACCGATCACACTTGCCACCACCAGGCTGCCCACCCAAAGCGGAAAACCGATATTAACCATAACGCGCCAAAAACTCATCCAAAATTCCCGCGTCCATATATCCAGCAACATACCGAACGAACCAAGCTTTTTCATCAGTGCAACCGCCTGCTCAGCCGAACTCGCATGCTCTATCCCCACCAGATTTATTATCGACCGCCCCAAAAGATAATTCGGCAGATATATTGGCACCAGCGTAAAAACGTTACTGACCCACACAAACCCCAATGCCAGAGCTTTATTGGCTTTTAGCGGAATTGCCAGCATAAACGCCAACAGCATCTGAATTCCGATTGCCGGCAGCCACGCCACAAACAAACCTACCGCTACCCCCTTCGCCAGGCTGCTTGGCGAATCATTGACATGCAAAATTCGCACCTTTAAAAATGTTATCATCCGCCCTAAAAATCCGGCACCTCTGACACTTCGCATCAATTACTGCCCTTTTCAAGTTGCTTACAGACCTTTTCAAAAACCATCTCAACAGTAACCCGCTCGATCTTATGCTCATCCTTTTCGCTCTCAACGGTCCGCCCGCGATCATAAGCATTCACCGCCGCCGCAACATCATATTTGCCGTAAGGCGCAACCCGCCCGGGATTGGTCGGCCCATAAATAAACACACTCGCTCTGCCAAGTGCCGCCCCGATATATCCCGGACCGGTATCGTTACTTACAATTATATCCGCCTTGGCCAAAACAGCCATCAGCTGTTTTATATTCGTCTTGCCTGCCAGATCATCAACCTTAACCGCCGAAAGCTCTGCAATCTTGCCGGTGAGGGATTTTTCATTTTCGGTGCCAACAGTTACAATTTGCAAACCGAACTTCTCACTCATCATCTCGCCAAGCCTTGCAAATTTTTCAACACCCCAGCACTTATACTCCTGCGCCGAACTCGAAACCAGAACCGCAAACTTTCCAACGCCACTTTCGCTCAATAATTTATCCACATATTCAACCGCGTCATCATCGAGCTTCAAACCATATTCAATTCTCTCAGGCCTTTTCGCACCCACCGCTTCGATCATCTTAAAATAATAATCCAGCACATGCGCCGATTCCTGCGGCGGCTCAACCTTATAATTATAAAATAAAGGTGACATTTCCCTTGCGATAGTCATCCCCACCCTCTTTTTACTTCCGCTTGCCTTGGCAAAAAAACCTGTCCGCAAAAGTCCCTGAAAATCGAACACTATATCATAATTTGGACTATTCAATTTCTTAAGCAGCTCTCGAAATTTACCCATCGCTTGCCGATTTTTCCACCACTGCCCCATCTGCTTCCTGTCAAATATCACAAGATCATCGATCCAGGGATGATTGTCAATCAGCGGCACAAACTCCTTCCTCACAAACCAATCTATCTTTGTATCTGGAAAACTATCCCGCAGCCCATTCAAAACCGGCAGCGCATGAACAATATCCCCCAATGCGCTGGGTTTGATTATCAGAATTTTCTTCACTGCCGCGCTCATACTCACACCAACGAATCGCTTTTAATCTTCTTATAAAGCACAAACAGCTCTTTGAATGCACACAATATCACCCCAATATTTGCCCCGGTCTGCTCACCTGCCGTCCGGGGATAATGATGCACCCCAACCTGCTTGACCGTGTAACCTTTTTTCTTAGCCCTCGCCAGTATTTCAGTATCGATCAAAGCCCCCGTACTCTCCATCTTTATATTGTCAAAAATTTCACGCTTATAAAG
>CAZITB010000055.1:17271-18123 GCA_964542055.1 uncultured Candidatus Kuenenia sp. | reverse complement strand
TTCTAAGATACGAAATAGCAAGGACTTAGCAAAATATGGTGTCGAAGTTCCGACACCCCTATAAGTCTTGGCTCAAGTGACTTTAATATTGATTCAACAGATGAGTTCACCGTATCCTTGTGGGTAAACATAACAGAGTTTGGGGATGGAGACTTGTTATATAAAATGTATGTATCGCCCTTTAGGATATATATAGACGATGATGATATATTTGCTCAGGTCAGAACATCGGCATCTGGAAGCAAAATGACTTATAGTCAAATTTCTAAAGATGTTTGGTATCATCTTGCTTTGACCTACAAAAATTATGTTGCAAAATTTTATGTGAATGGAGTAAACGAAGGGAATGATACTCTTGCTGTTGATCCTTTGAGAATTGAAAATGAAGATGGTTTCTTAGGTCGTAATTGGACAAATGGTTTTGAGGGATTATTGGACAATGTCATTATTTACAATAAAGAACTTCAAGATTGGCAAATAGAAAATATATTCTGTTCTCAAGGAGGTGTAGGTGATAGCTGCTTAGAGCCTCCGACTGTCGAAATTGCCTTCCCCTCAAACACGACCTACTCTTCAAATGTAACTGCAATCAACTACACAGTCTCTAATGGCAGTAAATGCTGGTATACAACCGATTCGGGAGCGACAAATTCAAGTGCTGTCTCTGCAGGAACAAACTGGACAGGTCTTAATCTTGGAAGCTCAACATTGATGGTCCACTGTAACAGTAGCGATTCTATAATTGGCTCTGACGAAGTAACTTTTGCAGTCTCTACATCATGTATAGTTGCTTTAACAAACACCACTTGGTCTGATTGGGCTGACAACTCCTCTTGTCGAATTGATGACACC
>CAZITB010000055.1:0-17171 GCA_964542055.1 uncultured Candidatus Kuenenia sp. | reverse complement strand
TGGCTTGTGATTATTGCACTCCATCCTTGATAAACACCACTTGGTCTGATTGGGCTGACAACTCCTCTTGTCGAATTGATGACACCATTCAACAAATCAGAAATCAAACTCAGTATGATGCCAATAATTGCGGGGGATATTCAAACCAGACGTTCTTTGAAACACAGGATATCTCCTGCAATTATTGCAGCTATAATGTGCTGAACACTACTTGGAGTGATTGGACTAATATCACCTGTCTATCAGATGACACTATGAACCAAAGCAGATTAAGAACTGAATATGATGCTAATTATGACTCTTGCTATGCTGTAACCTCACAGGAATCCGACCTCTGGAACGGTGGCAGCAATATCACGCATTATGAATATCAGAATGTTTTGGCTTGTGATTATTGCACTCCATCCTTGATAAACACCACTTGGTCTGATTGGGCGAATATCTCCTGTGTTCAATTCAATCTAATGAACCAGAGCAGATCAAGAATTCAGTACGATGAGAATTACTGCGGAGAGACAGGTAATCTGACATTCTATGAATATCAGTTGAATGGTGACTGCATCTTCTCAGATAACCAACCACCGATCACCACAGCATTTCTGAACGATAAATTCACATACAATGACCAATGGCACAGCAGTAATATTTCAATAACATTTTCATGCTCTGACAATGTGGCATGTGATGCAACTTACTACTGCATTGACCAAAACAACACCTGCGATCCGTGGGCAGGAAGTAAATATCTTTCAGCCTTCAATCATACTTTAGACGGCATTTATTATTTGCGATACGCAAGCAATGATTCCTGGAGCAATATTGAGCAGAATCATTCAGTCATATTGAAAAAAGCCGAATCCCTGCCAAAACCAAAATGGAATCGCTATCAGAACAATGACACGACTGATTTCAACAATACCCCATTGATCAATTCATCTCGAATCAGCATTGGGGTTCCAAATATAGCAAAAGTTACTTTCAATGGCCCGGTCGATTTGATACAGCACAATGGAACTGATTTCGTAGAAATTGATCTTGACGCTTATATTAATATCAGTTTAAGAAGAATCAGCATAAATTCTTCTGCTTTACCGATGCTGAACACCTCTGCAAATCTTACATTCTACAATATCACGTATGAGAATCCCCAGGTCGAAAAAGATGATGCACTCTTCACCAATTATTCAACACTGCAATCCCCGAACAGCAGCAATAATCATACTTTGATAATCAACGTAAGTTCTTTCAGCACTTACGAAGTTGTCGAAGGCCCATATTGTGGAGACAATGTCTGCAATAACGGCGAAACATCCTCAACTTGTTCTGCTGATTGCTCAAGCGGCGGCAGTTCTGGCGGCGGTGGTTCCGGCAGCAGTGCTCCTGCACTTCCTCCTACTTATCTAACCGTTGATGATGGCTGGACCGAATACACCTTTTATCGTACAGGAGTGATTTACTTCAATATCAGCGCTGATCTGCATCGTGCTGTGTTCAGTAACGCAGACGCAGATTCTTTGACATTCAGCCTGCTTCCTACAAATGAAGTCTATTCGGTGACTGCAAATCAGTCCCAGCAGATCGATCTCAATGGCACTCTAGCAGACCTCATTTATACCGGAATCACAGGCAATGAAATTACTCTCAAATTAAGACGGCATGAAAACATTGCGAAACCAACACCTCAAATTATCGAAGAACAAAACAAAACGTTACCCCAAATTTCATCCCCTAAAGAAGTATTAGAATCATTGCAACCAGATGTTGAAGAACCTGCTTCAAATGAATCAAAAGGTTCCATATTGCTTACGTTCGTAATCATTCTATTCATCTCAGGTGTCCTCGGAACAGGCACTATCTATTACAAACTTCACAAAACAACTGCTCATAAAAGTATCATTCTCGGGTCTCTTTCCAAGAAACATGATGTCCCAAAAGAACACGTGGAAAAGATCTATCATTGGTTGGTACAATGCCATGTCAAAGACAGGTTGGAAGAAGGAGCAAATGTCCTAAAAGAAAAAGGCTGGAAAGAAGAATTAATTGAAGAAATAAGAAAAATGTTCTAAGGATACTTATTCACAATCAGCAAATACTCATACAGCTTCGGCGGAACTTCCCGTTTTAAAGCGTCGTCCAGACCCTGAAGACAAGAATATGCTGATTTATGGTCATCTGATTGAACAAAGTTAAGCACATCTGTCAAATGCTTCACATTTCGCTCATATTCTTGTGCTTCTTCAAGTCTGCCTTCCCGAACTGAAAGATTGCATTCCTGCTGTAAACCTCCAACCCGCTCCACTAATGACTGCACATCAGTTTCATAATCTTTGTATCGCTTCGGCTGACGGATGTCATAGTTGCATTCCTCAAGCTCTTTTTCGAGTCCTTTCTGATCAAACCCAGAAACAAAAGAAAGCGTTTCCAGAAGATTAGATCGTACATGTTTTAGACTTCCTACATGCCCCCAATTAATGTCGTCAGGCTGTTGTTCAAGCTCGCATTCGAGCCAGTCTATCAGTGTGGATATATCCTGTTGGGTATGTGTGTATGCCCTTTGTATTTCATATTCGTCTTTCATCTTATCACCTGTTCTCAAACCACCTTGATTGATCCTTAAGTACAATCTCAATACGATCAGGAATCAGTAATTCATTTTTAGCAAGATCACGCTCGACTCGCTTCATGGCAGCTTCATTTGTAGCAACCAAAACAACACGATCAGCATCCGTAGAAAGTCCATTTCGAACATTAGAAAGATAATCCGATTTGCCGGTTTCAATCTCAAATATCAGTTTGCCTTCCGAACCGACTGCAATGATATCTGCATTACCGCCGATCCGGTCACCTTCGAGTTCTACTTCATAACGGCATTCTTTTAACCGAGAAGCATACCGATATTTCCAGTATGCGTGCTCCATAGACTCAGGTTCAAGTTTGTTAGAAAGCAGATCGATAACAAGCCCTACATCGATCCATTTATTTTTTGACAAACCATCAGCGACTGGAAGCGGAACCGGCAGGCCGAACACTTCTCGACCTTTATCAGTCAGTTCAAGAATGGCCTTACGACTGACACCAACGGCAGCAGTTATTTGTCTCAGCCAGCCTAAAGCAAGCAAATCCTGCTTGAGCTTGTTTCCTTTGCCAATACTCACTCCTATACGGTTATATCTAATCTTTACACCATCGCTGGGATGGTGAAGTATATCATGGATCAGGTCAACGACCTGATCCTCTGTCCCTTCGAAGCCTGCATCTGAGAGTTGACCCTGCGAACCCTGCGGGTATTTACCCAAAACCTGCTGACCAAGCCCTGACTGCGTTAAATTTCCGCTTGTAAGCCGAATTAGGACTTCATCAGTTACTGTTCCTTTATCAATTTGAAAATGATCAAACTGAACAAGAAACGGCTGCTGCCAATGACTTTGAAGCTTGACTATACCGCAGCCAATTTCCAATTGACTTAAATAGTGTTTCTGATCTTCATACAATAAAGATATTCCTGCAGCACGGGAAATATCAGCAATATCTTTCATGTTTAGACAGATGCTGGTATGCACATTCCCTAATACTGCGGATGATATCTGGTTGGGCTGCTGATCAACCAGTACCACACCAATACCGATCTCACGGCACTGACGAAGCAGCTGTTCAGTTAAGGTTTCGGTAGATTGCTGTCTTCGGTATAAAACGTTATGTGCTTCTTCTAAAACAATTACAAGAGATAATTCTTCTCGCATAGACTGAGCTAATTTCACCTGATAGACCCATGAAAAAAGTAATGGAATCAAAAATCTGCGTGAAGATTGTGACAATCCATCCAGTTCAACAATGGACACGCCCTGAACCAACTCATGAGTAAAACGCTTCTGCTCTTCAACTGAACCACCTGACAATTGAGCGTACTTCAACTCTTCCAGAGCACGTATTGCAGTCGCTTTCCAGCCCCTGACCGCCCGGTTAGATTCATGCATTGATTCAATTTCCGTAATAAGTTCAGCAACATCAGGAGCACGCTTCTCTCTTTCGAATACAGCAGTAATTGCTTTTTGGACGAGCCGCCTTGATCCGTCGCCTAGTGTATAGGTATCAGCCAAAACATCAACAACATGCTGAATATAAATATGAGATTCAATTCCGGGCGGAGCCAGGAAAGGGTTGAAAGGAAATGGCACCAATGATCTGCCCGGTGTATAGACTTGAACTTTTTTAGAAACATGCGGCAGGATTTCCCTTGCGTTTCTCTTCCAGTCTAAAAATAAAACAGGAATTTTTCTTAAGACAAGCTGGCGAAACAGGTTCATGACAATGTTAGTTTTTCCAGCCCCTGTCCGGCCAAAAATCGCAGTGTGCTGCAGCATCTGCGAATAAGACAAACCAAATTGCTGCCTTGGCCGGTCATACAGAACTCGACCTAATTTAAGCTTTTTTTCAGTAATTTGTGCAGGGGGCAAAGACAATATCATACGATTACGAATATCACCAAATGTACGATAAGCAGTCATGGTAATATGCTGATCAATTACTGTCCGAGTACCGATATCAGCAACATCTCTTGCCTTTAACCAAGTATCAACTTGTTTGGGCATCAAAGGCCGCAGCCATTGAGCTAATTTTTCAGGGTTCATGATCGCATGCCAAGCAGTTCTTGTCTGCCGACCAGAATCGACAATCTTTCAAGGCATCTGCACTGACGATCAAAGATGTCCATTTCCAGTCTTTGACGTTTTTCTTTTATTGCAGCCAGCCGGTCTTTGAGCTGTGCTCCGCGAGGATCGACCGGATTAATATATCGTGAACCAAGCATATGAAGCCGCTCAAGATCGGTTGTCACCTGACATTCGACCTCAAGCAGCTGATCATGCGCCGTTTTTCTGTTCTCTTCGAGCTGATTAAACTGCCAGAGAAGAAATTGAGCCTCCCGCTGAGAACCAGCTAAAGGCCCATCAATAGATTTTACTGCAGCATTGCCAATAGTCTTTTTAAGCAGGATGGTCGCCTGTTCCAAACTGCCCAAATTACAATGATAAACAGATGCACTTTGCGATAACTGAGTTACTGTCTTTTTAGTGCACCTGTCTTTGTTCATGCTGCAGCTCCTGAGGTCTCTACATTTTGAACTCTGTCACGAGCCATCTTTACATATTCGCCATTGCTGTCAAAGCCGATATACCGTCTGCATAATTTCTTACATGCAGCTGCAGTTGTTCCTCCTCCAACAAAAGGATCAACTACCAGATCACCGGGATTAGAACTGACTTCTATCAATCGCTCAATGAATGCCTGCGGTTTTTCTGTCGGGTGGGTAGTTAGCCGATGACCATTGGCATAATGAAAGACATTACAGCATTCCTGTTGTGAGAGAAAATTGAATGTCATTTTTGGATTTTTTGGAGCCTTTCCGTTATTATCCGGTTTTACTAAATACATGCACAACTCAAAACCGCTTCGCCAGTTGCGTTTTGCCATGCTTGGAAGAGGGTTTTTGCGAACCATTGCAAGCACTCTTCGAAGAAGAAAACCACGTTCTTTCGCTTTATGAATGAAATATCCATTATCCTCCTGTGCAGTGAACATATACAAGGCTCCTCCGGGACGAAGTATCCGATATGCTTCACTGATTATTTTATAGATGAGGATTTTATAATCAAAAGGATGAAACGTATCCCATTTGCCCCAAGCCTTATCAGTCGACATAAGCTTTCCTCTATGGATTGTCAACGCCTGTTTCGAAGCAATATTATATGGTGGATCAGTGACGACTAAATCGACACTGTCATCTTTTATTTTACTGAGCCCTTCAAGGGCTTCAATATGGTGGATTTTATTTTCTTGCATCATTTTGAATTTGATATCTTATCTCCGCTGAGCGTGTATCTGCTGCTCTCAGGAGCAGACGTTTGATAGTAAAACCTATTCTGGTCAATGTGTACTGGATGTAACCTTTACGCGGAATGAACGGGTATAATATGTCAAGATCAACAAGTATTGGAATAATATCGCGTACATTGTTTGCACTCATACGGATATCAGGGTTATTTCGGAGTGCCTGTCTTTTCATGGCCGCCGGATTCATAGGAACGTCTATTGATGTAATAACTGCTAATCTGTGACTGAAACACATCAAACCATATATCTGCCAGTCAACGGTTTCAGGCTGTTCATATGAAGGGAAAAACGGCCATAATTTTTCACGCCATTTTTTACCCTGCTCTGTTAAGCCATAAACCCTGCTGCGAATTGCATCGGGATTAAGACAGCACAACAAACCGCTTTGACTCATTTCGTGGAGCAAATCGCTGCATTCTCTGCGTGGCAGTAACACTCGTGGATTAAGCTGAGTGGCTGTCATTGGCTGATCCAATTCTTTCAAAACTCGCTGCCTTCTGTGACTTCTGAGAAGCCAAGGGCCAATCTCGTGATCTTTCATGACCCCTGTTGCTTGCGGGTCAATTACATTCTTTGAACTGATTTGGGGGGTAAACGGCCTGTAAACACAGATATCACTACCGCTTGAGAAATGATCAGAGCTGCAGCTGTACAAAACCTGTTTCGTAAATTCTATTTGATGACCTGTCGTCCCCGTATAGTGACTAAAAGATTGCATAAAAACGGGATTTTGTACTTATTTATATCGCTTACCGCTACAGTCGGATAAACTCTAACATATTTTATCCAGCCCTAATCGGTTGAATGTTTTTGAACATCTTAGATCACCAAAACAACAAATGGCAACAGAACAATGTCAGCAATGCAAATACCCTCTACAGATGGGAAGGCATGCAATCAAAGTAGATTTCGGAGTTATAGGCGCAAGAGGCTTTTTGAACCTTGAACGAGATATACTCTTTTGCAGCACAGAATGTTTGAAAACATATCTTCAGTTAAGGGGTGGGAAAAGCAATTCAGGATGGTAAGCAGCAAAAGGCTCAATATCGACACGATTCATTGCTGTGATGCGTTAAAGGGTCTGAAGAAATTATCTGATAATAGTATTGATTGTGTCATTACCAGTCCTCCGTATTGGGCTATGAGAGATTACCGAACTGATGGTCAAATCGGCCTTGAGAAATCATTTCAGGATTATCTTCTAAGACTGCTTATAATCTTTGATGAAATCAAGCGTATCTTGAAACCCAAAGGTACTTGCTGGGTAAATTTTGGAGATACTTACGGCGGCCAATCCATGAACACTGCATACGCTGTCAAACGAAAGGGTAAAAACTCAATACTTCCTGATAATTTAGAATACCTGCCAAAACAAGCTCATACACGCGGTCGATGGGATAAATGCTTGATGGGAATCCCAGAACGATTCATGCTGGAAATGATTGAACGAGGCTGGATACTGAGGAACAAAATAATATGGCACAAACCAAATCACATGCCTGCATCAGTAAAGGATCGATTAGCAAACAGCTGGGAGTATCTTTTCCTGTTTACGAAATGCAAAAGATACAACTTTGATCTTGATGCGATCAGAATCCCACACCAAAGCATAATACGAAATACACATACAAAAGAAGAGCAAAGAGACAGTCCTCATATTGATCGAAGAAGGCTCCCTCCAAAGTCAATAGCAAAAGGAGCGTTTCATCCTAAAGGTAAAAATCCTGCTGATCACTGGTCGATACCGCCGGAGGCACGCTCAAAGGATAAACTGTTTGCACTTGACAGACCCTATGGATCGGACTGGTTTGGCAGTGTACCCGGTGGAGGAGCAGGTATTAGCAAATACATCGATCCAAGATGGTATAATCCGGACGGCAAAAATCCCGGAGACAATTGGTCAATTGCAATCAATTCAGCTCAGGGGCGTAAATGGTCCAAAGGACATTTTGCTATCTTCCCTGAAAAGCTTATTGAGCGTCCGGTGTTGGCAGGCTGTCCAGCTGGAGGCATTGTGCTTGATCCTTTCATAGGCAGCGGAACAACAGCAGTGGTTGCTAAAAGACATGGTCGGCACTTTATAGGATTTGATTTGAATCCTGATTATGTTGAAATGGCAAAGAGGAGAATCGCTACTAGCTGAATACAAGTTAGATTCAGCGCAATATTTATAAGTCATCTGCGCGTATACAGCGCCATGATTTATACAAAAAGCAAGTATTCGAGGGCTGGAAAGCTCGAATACATCAGCCCACTCACGGCGTCCGCATTCCAGCCGCAAATCCTATTCAGGGATTCAACATATCAGCCAATTATCCACACGTGGATGAAACCCAGAACTTCTGGCTTTTATGTACAGCATATAATGTCGCAAATCGGTTCAATCTTTTTAACAGAACAATTCTTTTATGGAGGTTATCATGAAATCTGAATATCCTATTTACGGCCATGAGTCATCTTTACTAGAAGATCGGTTATCTGAGCATGATAAAGAAATATTGAATAAATACATGTCATTATGTTCAATTACTGCTGGTCCAAATAAAGTAAAAGACTACAGGCGTTATATGCTTCAGTTTAGAGATGTCATTGAAAAGTCGTATGATCAGATAAATAAGGAAGATGCAGTTGCGTTTTGGGCTTTGCTTAATCGATCCCCTCATGAAAAACAGACCACACGAACGATAAAAAGCACTGTTAAGAGATTCCTGAGATGGTATTATAAAGACTTGGAAATGATTGAGTTGCTCAAAGGAACAAAAACAGATATTATTAACCCCAAACGAGTCAACAAATCAACGTTATTCACCAAGGAAGAACTTGATCTAATGCTTCATGCTGCAGAACGTATAAGAGAAAAAGCTTTATTGTTTCTGCTAATCGAAACCGGTGCACGACCACAGGAAATCAGGGATTTAAGATGGAATGATATCAATTGGCGTGAAAAAGAAGTACATTTGTTTTCAAGCAAGACTGGAAGAGATCGAGATTTACCGATATTTCAATCGTGTGAGTTTTTGAAACAGTGGTATGAAAATTGGGCTTATCCTGATCCTCAAGGAGAAGATTTTATTTTCCCTGCATTGGCAAGGGCAAGACAACCAAGAAATAAGCCTATCTCAACATCATTTATTAATAGGATTGTTCAGACTTTAGCAAAAAAAGCAGGGATTAAAAGAAGAGTTCACAGTTACCTGCTAAGGCATTCGAGGCTTACTGAAGTTTACACTCTTGGTGTCAAAGGTATTGAGCATAATAAATTTGCTGGTCATGTTCCCGGAAGCAAGCAGCAAAATGTGTATGTCCACTTGGACAATAAAGATATGAAGCGTACTGTGATGGAAAAGGTATATGGAGAAAAACTTAATGATGAGGTTCCTTTACAATCAGAACCTGCATTCCCTGCGTTTCCTGAAGTTCCCAACAATGCACAGTATAATCCAAAAACAGGAAATGTCGATGTTTTACAATTGCAGCGACAAATTATGATGCTTCAGCAGCAATTGCAAATGATGGTATCCCAGCAGATGCCGTCGTATCCGAACAGAACTAACAACTCTCTGTTCATACCCCCGAATTCAGTTGAGCATTCATAAAAGACCTGTGACTGTATATTTTTTGTGAATCCAAATGGAAGATATAATTAAACGAAATGTTTTGGAAGATGTAGTACAAAAACATCTGGATATTGACAACGCCTATTCAGTGCAGCATTGGGATAAAGTACCTTTGAATTTCAGTCTTGCTGAGGTTCGTAATGTGATAGAATCAGCGTATGATGCCGGGCTTGAAAGAGGTCTGCACCACCATCCAAGATATACTCAGATAGATATAGAAAGCCAAAGACATCACTTTGCAATATACAATCGTAAACCCGGCACTAACTGGATCAATGTTCAGATACTCACGCCGGAAATTGAACTCAAGTCTGCTGTGCCTGCGGACAATCCTGCAGAACAAAGAATCGCGGCACAAGCGATCTATAAGGAACTGGAGGGAGTTGACTGCAATCCTGATGGGCTTGACAGGTACATGCAGCCGTTTCGACATCTCTCCGGATATATCCCTAGGTGATATGAATGGTTGACATAATAAAATGGAATGATAAATACGGATGGGTTGCAACCGGCCTTATGATGCCTTCATTGGACACTCCGATGCAAGTAACGAGCAGATGCCCAATAACCCGTACAAAGACAGAATTTGTTTTTGATATACCCGAAGAACGTCTTGCCTGGCATCTAACAACAGAAGCACAGAGGCAGACTGCATATCATGGTTTTGACCCATCAGAATTTGACTGTCGAACGTATGTCATAGGTCCAACTCGGCAATTATATGAAGGCAGTTTATGTCAGCTTTTTTGGAACAAAGCCCCGCAATCTCAATATCGATTGATCATCCACAGAACTCCATATGTTTCAAACGGACAGGAGACTCCGCCGGATATTTGGCAGGCTATGATGAGAAGCGGTCAGTTTGGCGATGAGATTGGCGTTGATCTCGGCCAGCATTCTTCTGTAATGACATTCCTCGAAGATCTGGTTAAAGCGTCCAGCAAAGGCGAAGATGCCGTAAAGCAGGCTTTTGATGAATGCGGCCATCCTTATGTAGTGTCAAGAGGGTTTTTGGATTCTTGCACGCAAACGGAAAAAGAGGCTAATCTGTACGAATAAGCTTTATGTTCCGGCAGTGGTCATTGCAGTGACGCAATTATGTTGTCAACAAGGGTTATAGATACTTTTATAAACATCTTTATCAAATGTATTACCTAGAATGGAAAAGATAAAATCATTCGCAAAAAAACATCCTGTGTGGTCTATAGTCATAGTTCTTGCTGCAGTTGGGTTTATTGGAAGCATCTTTGCTTCTCCTGAAACAAATACTGGCTCACAACCAACCACAACAACCCAAACACCAGCACACTCAAATCAAAATATATCTTCTAATCCTCTGGAAAGAATTGAACAGATCGTAAGTGGAGTTGGCGATTACGAAGTTACTGTCTGGGATTCAAAGGGAGAATTAGCAATAGAAAGTTCCACTCCTTATGAAGTGATTGTAAATTCAAAACCAAACCAGTTTAATAACTGTTATGATGCTAAGAATATATTATATGAAATCATGAAGGAATTGTATTCTGATTCACAATTAGCTGGAAGTATTGCGAGGATTCAATTTACCGCATGGGGATACTTAAAAGCAAGTTTGGGCTACGATGATGCAAAAAATTTAGAATGGGATGCTGGTCCGTCGAATTACTGGGAAGTAACCTTGCAATACAAAGATTATGAAGATACTTCAAGCCCTTTATCCCAACAAACATGGGGAGTAAAAATTAAAGAAGATTGCGATTAAGCTTCTTTTAGGAAATAATCTGTAAATAGCTTGATGTCCTGGCGATAGTGAGCATGAATTGAGCTCATGCTTGCAATAGAAGAAAATGTGACGGTTCTCCAGACCTTGTCGGGTGATCCTGCAGAATTGTTTGAATATAAGCAACTCCTGCAGGGTCGCCCCTTCATTGCGTGGACGTTGGCATATACTGTTGATTTCAATACTTCTGAGATTCATTATTGGTGTCGTCAAAAAGATCGTGACATAGTTAAATTCTGTGGTTTTCCTGACCGTTCCTGGCGATTTTTAGGGCGAATGAGCGGAAATTATTTTGATCTTGGTACATTGTGGGGGCTGAGAGAAACTCTGGCGGATTCGGAGAATCTGAAGGCGGCTTGTCATCTTCAAGGTGCCATTGGTAGGCAGGTGCTTGCGATATTGTCTGACCCTTTATTATTTTCTATGGTGTCCTATAAATTGCTCAGGGATATTCATTTGATGGAAAGCAATTACGGCCTTCCTGATGTTTTAGGCATGCTGACTTTGATAAGCTCATTGGTGAAATACGATGAGTACAATTCGCCCTTGCCGACATTCAACACACTGCATCAATTGGAGGAATCGTTTCGGGATATTGAAAGCTATGATATATCCAGCAGATTTGCTGCCATACGTAGTTTTCGATTACCAATGCCTCCATTCCCTGCGGCAAAGAATATTTTGCCGTTGAAAAATCCCAGTTTGCTTATTCATGAGGCTGTAGTTCAGGGCAGTACGTGTGCTGCTGATAAGTCTTATTGCCGCAGGATTGCAAATGGTAAAGCATACTTGTATCGAGTTCTTTGGCCGGAGAGAGCAACACTTGAAATTGAATATAACGCAGCTTGTGATGAGTGGATGCTGTCTGAATGTCTTGGAATCTATAATCAGGAAGTTGGGCCACACTGTCGGGCAATTGTGCTGCAGTGGCTGAAAGCTAATCAAGGTACAGCAAGAACTCTGAAATCCAAGAATCAACAACTGCTTCTATTCTAACAATGGCAGAAAAAAAGAATTTAAGGGAAGTAAAATGGGACTTTTCTTCCCTCGCATTCTTTGACATTACAACGTATGTCGGGAAACGACAGTTATATTTAAATGTTTTGGTGTTTCAAAAAAATCATAATTATGCCGTGCAAATCAGTTGAGCTGTTAAAAACTTCTGTGTGAGTATTATGCTTATGGCAGATAAAAGAAAAACACCAAAATCACCTCTTGAGCGGCTAACAGAAGATGAGCGGTCTCAGATTCAGGCAAAGCTTCCGCCGGGATATCTGATTGATCAGTATATCGATGACATGCAGACTTTGCAGTATGAAATCAACGATCTGATCCGATCCGGCAAAGAATTCGTCGATGCAAAGGAATACGGTCTGGCCGGTACCACGTTTACAGATGTCTCCGACCTTCAGGATATTTACACTGTTTTCAGCCGAGGAAAGCTGTCAAAGGGCAGGGTTTTGGTTGAAAGTCTAGATACAGCAGTCCGGGACCATCTCCCTGTACGGCTGTATGATCAGATGTATAGAGATTGATTGTTAAACCTGCAGGGGCATCTATCTCTTTTTATCTTGACGAACAGTTTTATCCCTTTTTTTTTATTGTTATCCCTAAATTTATTTGTAAACGCTGTCGAGGATTACATTCTTGGAAAACTTTATAAATATTTTATGGTGCTAGTAAAGGCAGATGGGGCCAGCAGAGAAAAAGTACCAAATCTTACTTGTTATCGGTTTTGTGGTAACAGGCGTAACAATTTATTATGTATATAATTGGATGATTGATCCTTTAGGTACAATTTTTGGCTTAAGAAAAATATGGAAAATAGGTATCGCAGCCTTTGGATTTTTTGCAGGGTTTGGATTGTGGTGCTTGATGATCAACATGTTTGGATTTTATGAACAAGCAAACAGTTTATTAAATAAACAAGTAGATAATTGCAGTCATAAAGATTCTGTTGAAGAAGATCATTGACTCAAATATGTGATACTAACAAGATGACTACTAATATCCCCAGAATTGGAAAAATGTTCTCGAAAGTAAGATTTGTACAACGAGTATGCCGCTATTCCGAAAAACTTTATAAAATATACTGTCGCCATCCGAATCGTGTATATTCACAATAAGGGGGTATCATGTCAAAACATAAAAAAGAAATCAAACAAATAACATTAGGCAGAATTGTTGGTTGGATATTTGGTGTAATTTTTGTATTCAGCGGATTAGGTGCATTTCTCTCGGGTTCATATGTTAGAGGAATTACAATGTTTGTTATGGCTGCGGTTCTATTTCCCCCCATAAAAACAGTTTTTAGAGAAAAGATGAATTTTGAATTATCCAAAGGACTGATAGCTGCAATCATAATTATAGGCTTTATCATAATCGGAATAAGTGTCGAATCTGAAACATTAGCTTCTTCATATTCGGAAAACAACCATCAATCATCAATAAGTAATCAATTTAAAAGATCAGAAGAAGTCTACGATCAACAGTCTGCTGAACCTGATTTCAATGCTGCCGAAGAACCACCACTAAAACAAGAAACGACTAATAAGTTGGAAGTTCCAGCAACCATACAAGAATATGACCATAGATTCGATAAACTTACTCTTCCATCCCATAAAGAATGGACAAAAAATCTTTGTATGAAGCTGATTGGCCAAATGAGCGAGGAGGGATACTACAGAATATTTAATTATGATAACACTTTAATGTTTGATGATTTCTGTATATCACAAGGATTGTATGATTTAAGAAAATTATATTTGGACAAAAATGCTCAAGAAGAAATTGCCAGAGGAATCAGATTCCAAGTGAATTTAGCAGGGATTCCCTATAGCCCTGATGATGCAATTTCTTTCACCAATAAAGTCTTTGTTTACTGGAATAATGAAACATCTAAATGGCATGTAGTTCCTTCACGAATTAAATTAAGCTGGATATTGGATGAAGAACGAGACCCAAGAGTGTGTGAATATATATGGAATTCTGATTCTGAGACCATGAATAAGGAAAAAGATTACTGCTATAAGAAACTGGCTGACAGAAATAATAATTCGTCGATTTGTGATTCTATTCAAAATGATACAATAATGCAGCAGTGCCAAAATACGATTGAGGCTAAGTAAATGACAGGAATATGTAATTTTTGTGGTCATGTAAAGGAATTGACCCGTCATCATATAATCGCTCAAAAATATAATGGTTCTGATGATGGTCACAATATCATTCCAGATATTTGCAGATCATGCCATGACCAATTAGAACAAAGCATCAATCGGTTGCGATCCGAAGTTGGTGCTGGTATCAACCCTTCTCATCAACAACAATTTATGATCGGATCGGCTCTAGTGCAACTGGCTGCTGGGAGTGCGTATTTAGATGCATCTGGAATGGGGATGATCGATGCTGGCTCACCTATTTTAGGAATCAGTTGCCATATTAAAGATTATGGCCAAAACAACATCGAAGCAGCTTTTAGTGGTGGCAGTGTTGTGTTGGTGACGGGTTCCCCTGCGGATTCTTGGGTCATTTATTCTTATTTATGTGGACAAGGTAACTAAGACTTTTTTGAAAACAAGGCGTAAGTAGCTGCAAACAAATACTTTATAGAAATTTTAGCCAAAATACAATAAGTTTATTGGGGTTATTCTCGTGAATTAACAATTGACAGCAGGCTCTAATAACTGTTAAATATGAGCGTTTTGAATAGCCGGGGCCATCCGGTATCACCAATTCTTTTGAAAGTGAACTGTAATGAACCAAAACGAAGACAGTGTAATGACGATTGATGAGCTTTCGGCTTATTTGAAGATTGCCAAATCGACGCTTTACAAACTGGCTCAAGAAGGAAAACTTCCCGGTCAGAAAGTTGGGCGGCACTGGCGATTTCATAAAAAAGCCGTAGATAAGTGGCTGACTGAAAAAAAACAGGAAGTTAATAAAAAGATTTAAATACATTAAAAAAGAAGGGTGACTAAACTTATATGATTGCTTAATGAGAATCAAAATGTTTTTTAAATTGACTACATATTGGAATCGGCAAATGAATGATACAGCTAACAGAAAGTTGCGTGGTACTGTATATTCAATCGGGCTGCAAAAATCGTTGGAGAACATAGCATGAGCGTATCTTATCCGACAAAAATATTTCTTGCGATGAGAAGCGGCAATTTATGTGCTTTTAAGGATTGCAGAAAGCCCCTTACTATTGATGGAGTAAACGCCAATCCTGCAGTCATCGGCGAAGCAGCACATATTTACGGTGAAAATCCTGGAACAGACACCAAGTATCCTTCGGCCCGTTATAAAAATGACATGACAGATGAAGAGCGGAATCATTATAACAATCTCATTTATCTATGTCCATCCTGTCATACAAAGATTGACAAACAGGAAAAGGATTATTCCGCTGAATTTTTGTTTGCACTCAAAAGGGAACATGAAACTTGGGTTGCCCAGCAGCTTGATGAAAATATGTCTGAAGTAACCTTTGCAGAACTTGATATTGCAGCAAAAGCGATTGCTTCGGGAATGCATTCGAACAACAATGATCTTACTGCTATTCCCCCAGAAGATAAGATTCAAAAGAATAATCTCGGCCCTGAATCCCGTTCATATATCTCAATGGGACTGAGCCGAAGTGGCGAAGTGACAAAATTTCTTTCTGATATGTCTCAGGTGGATGATCAGTTTCCTATTAGACTAAAAGATGGTTTCCGCCAAAAATATCAAGAACTTAAAAAGACATTATCTGGAGATACTTTGTTTATGGGCATGCTAGAATTTGCTCAAGCAGGACAACGTGATTTCAAGCAGCAGGCCGCAAGCTTAGCTTTATTGAGCCATTTATTCCATTTGTGCGAGGTGTTTGAAAAATGATTATGCCCAACAAATATGTTCAGGAAGGTGATGCTTTGATTGGAGCAGGTGCGATCTTATTATCCCGTCTGACTTCAGAACAGACACTATCCGATCTATGGGATAGAACAAAGAACTTTACACATATCAACAACTATGAGCGATTTATCCTGACACTTGATCTTTTGCATATATTAGGACTGATTGAATTTAAAGAGAATAGTATAGTGAGGGTGTCGCTGTGATACATAAATTATACGCTAACGATAATAGATTTAAGACTGTTGAATTTCAAAAAGGGCTTAATATTATACTTGCAGACCGGAAGAGTGATTCAGGTGATAAGGATTCCAGAAATGGTATAGGGAAAACCACGTTCATTAACATCCTACACTTTTGCCTTGGGTCTGACCTCAAAAGAGACCAACTCCCCGTTGATGAAATTGAAGATTGGGTGTTTTTCGTCGACATTGATTTATGTGGAGAAAAATTTACTGCAAGCCGCAGTATAGAGAATTCGAGCATCGTAAAAATTAAAGGAAATCATTCAGTATTACCAATATCTCCTGAAAGTGAAAAAGGCACGATATTTTATAAAATATCTGACTGGAGAGAGTTGCTTGGTACTTGCTTATTCGGGTTGAAAAACACACTACGCTCAAAATACACTCCTTCCTTTCGTACATTAATATCTTATTTTGTTAGAACTGGAAGAGACGCATACAGCAATCCATTTAGCTATTTCAAGAATCAACCTTCTTGGCAGATCCAGGCGGCCAATGCTTTTTTACTTGGCCTGAACTGGGAGTATGCATCGGATGTTCAGATTCTCAAAGATAAAAACAAGGCTGCAAGTGCCCTTGATGAAGCGGTGAAACTTGAGATTGCATCATCAAAAGGAGAATTGGAAGCTGAACGTGTTCGTCTTCAGCGTGAACTTGAGAGTGAAGAAGGCTCATTGCGGACATTTAAAGTACATCCAAAGTACAGAGAACTTCAGAACAAGGCTGATGAATTAACCAAAGAAATACATGCGATTTCAAATA
>CAZITB010000054.1:0-18154 GCA_964542055.1 uncultured Candidatus Kuenenia sp. | reverse complement strand
CAGGTCTTGCAAGCAATAAAATCCCACAGCAGCAGCAAATGCTATTCCCCATCAATAAAACAGCTGGCACAAAACCTAAACATAAGCAGAACAACCGCGTTCGAACACGTCGAGTCACTTCGAAAAAAACAAATGCTAAAAGCCTCCACCGGCAGGGCACACTCTTTGACTCTCACAGCTTTAGCTACTCAGCTGCTTGAAAATTCGCACCAGCCTGAAGATTCTATCGACTACGGCAGCGACTGCGTTCCACTGCTCGGCAGGGTGGCCGCCGGAAACCCCATCGAAACTATCTCAGACAGTCAGCCTCTATCGCTGACTGCTCAGTTCGGCAGTTCCGACAATATCTTCGCTCTCCAGGTAGTAGGCGACAGCATGATCGAAGAAGATATCCGAAACGGCGATTACGTTATTTGCAAAAAATCGCAATTGGCAAACAACGGCCAGCTTGCAATCGTCATCGTTGACCAGGATTACGCCACCTTAAAAAGATTCTACAAGGAAAAACACACAGCCCGTCTCCAGCCCGCCAACGAGAATTTTCAACCGATCTATACCAGCAACTGCCGCATAGAAGCCATCGTTCTGGGCCTTGTCCGAAAATTTTAAATTGATATTACCGCCTGCTCACGATAAAATCACTTGCATGATTAAAAGAAGAAAAACCAAAACCGCAACCGTCGGTAACGTAAAAATAGGCTCTGACCATCCCATCGCAATTCAGTCGATGACAAAAGTCGCAACCACCGATATTGACAAATGTATCGATCAGGTAAAGGCCCTTACCCATGCCGGATGTGCGATCGTACGTATTGCCGTTCCCACCAAAAATGATACCGCTGCTTTAGCAAAGATAATCGATAAATCCCCCGTCCCCATCGTCGCCGACATCCATTTCAGCCACGACCGAGCCATTGAAGCAATCGAAGCCGGAGCTGCCAAAATTCGTTTGAATCCCGGCAACATCAAAGATCCCCACGATATAACCAAAATTATCGACTGCGCGAAAGCTCACAAAATCGCAATCAGAATAGGCGTCAACGAAGCAAGCATCCGTGACCTGAAAACATCAAACGACATCCAGCACGACCAGCGAGTGGACCTTATGCTAAAAGAAATGACCGGCTATGTAAATCTTTTCGAATCACAAAATTTCGACAATATTGTCTTAAGTGCCAAAAGCGCAGACCCGGTAAGAACTATCGAGATAAACCAAGCTCTCGCCCGAAATTTCCCCTATCCTCTCCATCTGGGCCTGACCCATGCCGGCCTGCCCGAAGATGCCCAAATTCCCTCAGCCGTTACCATCGGTTCACTTTTATCGCAAGGCATTGGCGATACCATCAGGATATCACTCGCTGGCGACCCCGTTCAGGAAGCCCAACTCGCAAAAGAGATACTAGCTTCTATTGGATTGTATTCCTTTAAAGGCCCCCAGCTGATTGTCTGCCCAACTTGCGGAAGATGTCAGATCGACGTTGTAAAACTCGCAAAGCAGGTAAAATCTTCGATCGCAAAAATCGACAACCCAATCCGAATCGCGGTAATGGGCTGCATAGTAAACGGACCAGGCGAAGCTGCCGATGCAGATATTGCAATCTGTGCTGCCAAAGGCAAAGGTTATCTCTATGCCCACGGCGAAAAAATAGCGGTGATACCCGAAGCTCAACTGATCGAAGCCTTGCTAGAGCAAATTGGTAAGCTAAAATGAACTCAGACGACCGGAATAAAAGCCCCGATAAACAAAATGTCGAAGTTAAACGCGTCGGTCCACCTGAAAATTCTGCCCCAAAAAAAAGTTTTCGTGTGATTAAGTTTTTGCTCATTCCAATCCTCTCAGCCGTTTTGATAGACTTAATCGACTTGGCAACCTTCGCTCATTTCGGCATATTTTTCGGCTTTCTACTAGGTTCCGCAATAACCTATCTGGCATGCTGGCTATACGACCTCAAACCCAAATCCAAACTCCTCTGGTCAATACTTGCCGGTATTTACTGCACATTGCCCGGCACTGAAATAATCCCTTTGGCAACAATTGTCATCGCTTTGTCCCGATTCATAAAACCAAAATCATAACTCTGCCGCATTCTCTTTAAAAATCTCTGCATCGACTTTTCCCCTGCAATCTACCCAGACACCTTTGCGGTTCGACCGGTATAGATGAAATGCTATCAACCCGAACTGCTCTTTCAACTGAGATGCTTTTACCGCAATTCTACTCAAAGGTTTCACCGCAGAAACTGTCTCAACCATATCCTCGAGCTGCTCCAGCCGAAACTTTCCCAAAGGATATATATGTCCAGCCTTCAAAAAAAATCCCGCATAAAGCTGCACTTTCTTTTTTTCACCCTTAACTTTAACTTTTTCCGAAACATCCAAATGCAATACCGCAAAATCTTCAACCTTCGATACCCATTCGAACGAACTAAGCCGTTTCGAAAAATCAGTCAAAACATTCTTCACCGATCCCGCTTGTTCGAACTTCATCGCCTTACTCAAATCCTGCATCTTACTTTTTAACTCTTCTTCAATCATTTCCGGCTTATCAATCGCATGGATGGCAGCGTATATCCTGTTTTTATATTCTTGCTCGGATATTTTCCCCACGCAAACCCCATCACATAAGCCCATCTGCAGATAAGGACAGCTTGGGGCTTTGTCCGAATTTTCCAGACATGCCGGATTCTTACACAACCCAAACGCCTCGATCAAAACATCCTCATAAAACTTGCAATCTTTACCCGAAGCAAAAGGCCCATAAACCAATCCCTTAGCCCCAGGCGATTCAGTCGCACTAAAAACCGGCCATTTCTTGCCTTGATCGATCTTCAAAAAAAAGCACTTATAATTCCTTATCTGCTCTTTATAACTGTCAGGAAACACAACCCTCGCCGCCCGGTAATGCCTCCAGTCCGTTTCAAAATCGCACCAGCACCTTTGAAAATAAATACTCCTGACAATCTCCAAAAGGTCTGCTCGCCTTGTCTTGGCATCTTCTTCTTCATGAAATAACTTGGCTCTGACTGTCCTGCGGATATCCGCCCCCGTTAGAAGTACAACAGGGCTATCCTCACTATCCGTAAACAAAATCACCCCTTTACAAGAAGGGGTGATTATTGAAACTTTCTCGAAATTCGTTTCCGGATCAATATCTATCCGGCTTTCAAATATTTCACTTAAATCTGCAGCCATTCATTAAACATTCAAACCTGATATTTCACAATCAAAAACCATTGTACCATCTACAATTCCCTGAACAACAGCGGTGAATTTTCTGCGTTTGAAGACTTTAATATAGCAAAGCAAATACAACCTCTTACCGGGTTCTACGGGTTTGCGGAATTTTGCGTTTTCAATACTTGCAAAACCGATAAAACCTTCCAGACCATAAATCCTTTTCACTGCAAAACTTGAGATCTGGGCAGCCGATTCTACCATTATTACGCCCGGCATCAACGGCCGTTCTGGTATATGGCCCCTTACCCAGAATTCGGTCTCGGTAACATCCTTATAGCCAAGGATCAAAAATTTCTCTTTGTCATACCAGATAATCCCGTCAAGCTGCTGCATTTCAAAATCTTGCGGGTTCTCTTTCTTGATTTCTTCTCTGTCAAAGATGACCTTATTCAAATCTATCTTCGAAAGGTCAAATAACTCTGTTGGCGGCATCTACTTTCCTCTTGACTAATTTATGTGCCCTTGAAATTACAAAAATCGATTTATCGATTGTTACTCAGACCTGATTTCAAGAATTTTACTTCTAAGGTCTTGTGCTGCGGCTTTGATGGTCTGCATCTGCTTACGAACGCGGGTTCCTGCTGCTTTGTTTCCGCCTTCTGCCTTGTTGATGTCTGCTTCGATTTCAGCGACGAGCTTTTTCAAATTTTCGTATTCCTGCATGTTACTACCTCCATAAGGTTAAAAAAAATTAAATTACGGGTAAATTTTACTTATACAATTTTAAAGTCAGTTCTGCTATGCGTTGGCCTTTGCGGCTGCATTGGCTGATCACTCTGTCATCAGGCTTACCGATCGAAACCGGGCCGTAATGATCGCCTTGGGCATCGCCCTGAATTACCATACCGTGAACCAGCATGCATTCGATTATACCTAATATAGTACTTTCATTTCCGCCGCCTATATTGACCGAACTGGAAAAAGCACCCCCGACTTTACCATCTAATTTGCCATGTTTAGAAACGGATTCGTCAAAAAGCTTCTTTATCTCACCTGCCATATGGCCATAATATGTAGGAGAACCGGCAACGATCGCGTCAGCATTCAACATATCTTCCGGGCTGGTATCTGAAACATCCTTGCAATCGGTCTTGAGACCTGCTTTGTTCATCGCATCACAGATCAAATCCGCCATCTGTTTCGTATTGCCGCTTCGAGAATAATAAATCACTAATCCGGTTGCCATAAATCTTCCTTTCTGATTCAATTTTCTATGATTTTGCACCATAAACACCCTAATTGCAAGCCAAAATCCCCATTTTTAGCTGTTTAAACCCAAAAAAATCATAATATTCTCTGCTTTTTAGTAGTTTTTTTACCAAATTTTGGTTAATTTTGCTTCCTGATGACAATATTAAACAATTTGAGGTGACAATATGAAAATTGCAATTGGCTCTGACCATGCCGGATTTAAATACAAACAGGCTTTAATTGATTTCCTGAAAGAAAAAGGCCATCAAGTCCAGGATTTCGGCACAGATTCCGATCAATCATGCGATTATCCCGATTTCATCATTCCGGTTGCAAAAGCCGTCGCCGCTGGCGAATTTGAAAAAGGCATTGTTCTCGGCGGAAGCGGAAACGGAGAAGCAATGGCTGCCAACAGGATCAAATCCGCAAGATGCGCCCTCTGCTGGAACGCCGATACCGCTCAATGGGCCAGCTCGCATAACCATGCAAACATGCTCTCTATCGGCCAGAGAACCATTCCCCTCGATCTGGCAAAAGAAATCGTCGATATATGGCTAAATACCCCGTTCGAAGGCGGAAGACACCAGGCAAGAATCGATAAAATCGACTCACTTAGCTGAAAAAAGCACTTTAAACCCCAAACTAATTCTAAAACTTTTTTATATTCAGCTTCTATTTTTGCTTGAAAAACAAATTGTCTTGGGTTAAAATCATCTTTCTTGTTTAGAATTCAAAGGAGTTATTTACCGTAACTTCTTTAATTAAAAGAATTTGGGTCGATGCCCGAGTGGCTAAAGGGAACGGGCTGTAAACCCGTTGGCGCAAGCCTACGCTGGTTCAAATCCAGCTCGGCCCATTTTTTTTTAATTTAAAACCTAATTGCATATCAAATATTTGCACAAACCCCCATTAACCTGTATATTCTCTTTTTTCCTGATAAATTTTTATAGGCGTAATATGTCGAAAACCATTGAAATCTCGGCTCCATTGACCGAAGAAGTTACAAAAAAACTAATCGCAGGCGACAAAATCCTCATCAGCGGAACAGTTTACACCGCCCGCGACCAGGCCCACAAACGCCTGTGCGAACTTCTTCATCAAAACCAACCCCTGCCGTTCGACTTGAACGGAGCGATAATTTACTTTGTCGGGCCCACTCCCGCAACTCAAAACCGCCCCATAGGTGCCGCAGGGCCGACAACTTCTTCCCGAATGGACCCGTTTTCCCCAACACTGCTTGCTCACGGCTTAAAGGCCACAATCGGCAAAGGCTACCGCAGCCAACTTGTTATAGAATCACTGAAAGAAAACAATGCAGTACACCTGGCAACCATCGGCGGGGCAGGGGCGCTGCTGGCAAAACATATAACCTCCGCCGAGATCATAGCCTTCGAAGAACTCGGCACCGAAGCGGTAAGAAAGCTGCAGGTAAAAGATTTCCCTGCAATTGTTGCGTATGACACAAAAGGAAACTCAGTATATAATCAGTAATTTGGAGATACATTTTGAAAGTAGGACTCATAGGTTTATTACAATCAGGCAAAAGCACACTGCTACAGGCTCTAACCGGCAAAGAGCCTCCCCAGGCCGGTACCATCGCCATTCAACAAGCCGTCGTCCCCGTTCCCGACCAGCGTGTCGATTGGCTGACCGACCATTATAACAGCAAAAAGAAAACTTACGCCACCATCGACTGCCTCGACATTCCCGGTTTCTCATTCACTGACGAAAGCTCCCGCTCAGCAGCCCGTAAACTGATCAACCAGATCAGAACCGTTGACATGCTCGTTCTGGTAATAAGAGCCTTTGACAACCCTTCGGTCCCGCCATACAACAACAGCGTTAACCCTGCCCGGGACTTTTCAGACCTGAAAACAGAAATCCTCCTTGCCGACCTCGAACAGGTCGCAAACCGTATCGAAACACTTGAAAAAAACGTCAAAAAACCTTCAAAACGCCAAGCCCTCGACAAAGCCGAACTCGAACTGATGATAAAACTTCAGGACGCTCTCGAAAATGAAAAGCCCATCAGTTCAGTTGTAAAATCCGAAGAGGAACTCGAACTGATCCGCTCATTCGGCTTTCTAACCTTAAAACCAATGATGGCAGTTCTAAATATATCCGAAGACCAGATCGGCCAGGATACAAAAATTGACACCGATATCGAAACAATAACCCTTTGTGCCGATATCGAATGCGAATTAACCCAGCTCGACCCCGAAAGCAGAACAGAATTCATGGCGGATCTGGGAATCGAAGAACCCGCAACAAAAAAATTCGTCCGCAGCTGCTATTCTACTCTCGGGCTGATAAGTTTCCTCACCTGCGGAGAAGATGAATCCCGCGCATGGACCATAAAGAAAGACACCACCGCACTCGATGCCGCCGGAAAAATCCACAGCGACATAAAACGCGGCTTCATCCGCGCCGAAACCATGAGTTTCGATGACCTCAAAGAACTCGGCGACGAAAAAGCAGTTAAAGCCGCCGGCAAATCCCGGCTCGAAGGAAAAACTTACATCGTTCAGGACGGCGATATTATAAATTTCAGGTTTAATGTGTAAAAGTATGAAAACCGCTTGCATAATCACCATCGGAAACGAACTTATAACCGGCGATTCTATCGACACAAACTCCGCCTGGCTCGCCCAGCAGTTTACCTCATTTTCAATACCTGTTATTTGCACTTACACTGTCGGCGATGACATCGAAATTATTTCCAATACCATCCGAGAAGCCGCATCTCAAGCTGACATAATCATATTAACCGGCGGTCTGGGCCCGACCGATGACGACATCACGAGAAATGCAGCGGCTCACTTTCTAAACGAACAGCTTGTTTTTGATCAGCCATCATGGGAAAAGATTCAATCATATTTTAAACACCGAAATTACCCAACCCCCGAAAGAAACAAAGTACAGGCATATTTCCCCAAAACCGCCCAAATACTCTCAAACTCTCTGGGCACCGCACCTGGGTTTAAAGTCGCCCCCAAGGACAAAATAATCGCCGCCTTTCCCGGCGTCCCCTCCGAAATGAAAAAAATGTTCGAAGATCACCTTACCCCCATTTTATTAAACCTAAATACCACACAAGTGATAAAGTCCCATAAAGTACACATTTTCGGCATTGGCGAATCCATGGCCGCCGAAAAATTAGGCGAGATGATGAACCGCACCAGGAACCCCCAGATAAACTGCACCGTCAGCACCGGCATTTTAACACTTTACATCATCGCCAAAGCTAAAAACCCCACCCAAGCCGACGATCTCATCCAAAAAGATCTCCAGACCATCCAAAAAATTTTCAAAGACCTGATTTTCGGCTATCAAAACCAGACTTTGCCCGAAATTGTAGGCCAATTACTAACCGAAAAAGGCAAAGCTATTGCTCTTGCCGAGTCCTGCACAGGCGGGCTCATCTCCAAAATGCTAACTGACATCCCCGGCTCAAGCCGTTTTTTCACTCATGGCTGGGTTACATATTCCAATCAGGCCAAAATATCCCAACTCGGAGTATCCGAAAAAACCTTACTTGACCACGGAGCCGTAAGCCCCCAGGTCGCCGGAGAAATGGCCCTTGGAGCTGCCAAAACCGCAAAATCCGATTACTCGATAGCGGTAACCGGAATTGCCGGGCCAACCGGCTCAACCGAACAAAAACCGGTAGGATTAGTATATATATCAGTTAACGATGGGACTGATCTTGATGTACACAAGTATAATTTCTCCAGGTCCCGCGAATTCATAAGGTTACAAACGGCTCAAACTGCCCTTAATCTGCTAAGACTTAAAATTCAAGTTTGACCCGCAATATATATTTATGTTATGATACGGTTCTATTATCAACCGCAAAAAGTGAATTTATATGACAAAAAAAAGAAGACATTTAGGCGAAATTATTTACAAACTCGGGTATCTCGACAAAGACACCCTTAAAAAAGCTATAGTAGAATCAAAGAAGACAAATCAGCGGCTTGGCGAATACCTCATTGGAAACGGACTGCTCGACGAGGAAAAGGTCACAAAAGCACTTTCCAAACATTTCGGAATGGAATACATCGACCTCGAAGAAACGCCGCTGACCCAGGCCGCTCTCAAACTGGTTCCAAAAGAACTCATAATGAAACACAACGTCCTGCCGCTGGGCCAGAATGATGGAAAACTAAAACTCATCATCAATGACCCGATGGACTTGGACACCCTCGATATGCTGCGATTCAGGCTAAACACAGAACTCGACTGCTGCCTCGCGCCGCCATCCAGAATAAAAGCATACATCCTCAAAAATCTCGACGAAGTCCGCAGCAGTCTCGACGCAACCGCCCAGGAACTAAATGAGGCAGGCCACTCCATCGAAGCCGAAGTTCAACGTGCCCAGCAAGCCGAAGAAGACGATGAAGGTCCCGTCATCAGGCTCGTTAACCTCATCATCGATGAAGCTTACCGAATAAAAGCATCAGATATTCACATCGAACCTATGGCCGACCGCGTCAAGGTACGTTACCGCGTTGACGGCCGCTGCGATGAAAGAGACTCAGTACCCAAAAACATGCAGGCACCTATCACCGCAAGGCTCAAAATTCTTTCCGGCATGGACATCGCCGAAAGAAGAATACCACAGGACGGCCGAATAAAAAGAACCATCGACAAACAGGATATCGACTTCCGTGTTTCGGCACTTCCCGCATATCACGGAGAAAGCATCGTACTTCGTATCTTAAGACCTGACGCCGTTAACATCGGTGTTCGTGCTCTGGGCTTTGAGGAAGAGGACAACGAAAGATTTAAGAATATCATCAAAAGACCAAACGGCATTTTCCTTGTAACCGGCCCCACAGGTTCGGGTAAAACAACTACTCTTTACGCCGCACTCCAGGAACTCAACCGCCCCGACACTAAGATCATCACCGCCGAAGACCCGGTCGAATATAACTTCGCCGGTATAAACCAGTGCCAGGTCCGTGCCGACATCGGCCTCACATTCGAATCGATCCTGAGATCTATGCTCCGTCAATCACCAAACATTATTCTCATCGGTGAAATTCGTGACGGAATCGTAGCAGATATCGCCATCCAGGCCGCACTTACCGGTCACCTTGTATTTAGCACACTGCATACAAATGACGCTCCCAGCGCCATTACCCGTCTTACCGACATGGGAGTAAAGCCGTTTCTCGCCGCAAGTGCTATCCAGGCCGTCTTGGCTCAGCGACTGGTAAGAAAGATATGCCCCGCATGCAAGGAAGTTGACCAACACCCCAATCCGCAGTTCTTAAGACTGCTCAATATAACACCGCAGGATTTGAAAACGCAAAAAATCTACAAAGGCAAAGGTTGCGGAAAATGCCAGGGCAGCGGATTCAAAGGCCGAGTAGGTATTTTCGAACTGATGGAAATGAATTCCGAAATCAGGGAACTCGCATTTGCCCGTTCAACCGCATCCGAGCTTAGAAAAGCCGCAAAAGCAAGCGGTATGAAACCACTGCTCGAAGATGGAAAAGCAAAAATATTCAAAGGAATAACAACCCCCGAAGAAGTTTCAAGAACAAGCCAGGCCGAAGGACTTGTTGTTGATTGATATCATAAATTTATAAAGGTTAAAAATGGCTACATTACATATTGACAGGTTACTGGAAGCTTGTATCAAAATGGGCGGCTCAGACCTCCACATTGTTGTTGACAGACCTCCCATCCTAAGAATGTCCGGAAGACTTCGGGCCCTTGAAACAAAGGTAATTACACCCGAAGACGCCGTTGCACTCATGAAAAGTATCACACCCGAAAGAAACCAGGAAGAGCTGCAGGAAAGGGGAGGCACTGACTTTGGTTTCGCGTTCGGCGACGCCGGACGTTTCCGTGTAGCGGTGCTGCGTCAAAGAGGTAACATCTCCATGGTCTTGCGTCTTATACCTTCAGAACTGTTAAGTTTCGAAAAGATCGGACTGCCGAAAATATGTGCAAGCCTTTGCCGCAGACCAAGAGGACTTTTCCTGGTAACCGGCCCGACAGGTTCGGGTAAATCAACGACTCTTGCTTCAATGATAAACTACATCAACGAAAATTTCGACCGCCATATTATCACCGTTGAAGAACCGATCGAATATTATCACCAGCACAAAAAGTCGATCTTAAATCAGCGTGAAGTCGGAATCGACGTCCCATCATTTTCTGAATCGCTCAAACGTGCTCTCCGTCAGGACCCCGACGTTATCCTCGTTGGTGAAATGCGTGACCTTGAGACCATCGAATCAGCCATTCGTGCCGCCGAAACCGGCCACCTTGTATTCAGCACACTTCATACTACCGGTTGCCAGGGAACCATCAACCGTATCATCGACGCCTTCCCCGTCAGCCAGCAGGAACAGATCAGGGTTCAGCTAAGCACAAACCTTATCGCAGTACTTAGCCAGGCACTTTGCCCCGTAAAAACAGGTAAAGGCCGCGTCGCTGCTTACGAGTTTATGGTCGTAACTCCCGCTATCGCCAACCTTATCCGCGAAAATAAAACATACCGTATCGAATCAAGTATCCAGACCGGTAAAAAATTGGGTATGCAGCTTCTCGATGATCACCTGTGGGAGCTTTACGCCAAAGGAACTATCTCACTGGAAGAAATGGTTGATAAATCCAGAAACCCAAGCGACCTTCTCGAAAAAGCAAAATCCGCCGGTGGTGCACAAACCGTCCGTGCCGAACTGGATGAATTTGGCGAAATGAAAGAAGAATCGGCTTCAAAATCTCAGTAATAAAGATACGCCCTTTATTGACAGTTTATCCTATTAATGTATGGAATTATTTTAGGAAATGCTAAAATGTTTTTACTTGGTTATGACTGCGGAACATCATCCATAAAGGCCAGCTTGCTCGATGCCGAAAGTGGTAAAACGATTGCTTCTGCGACCTCACCCCATAAGGAAATGCCGATTGCCGCACCGCAAAACGGCTGGGCCCAGCAGAACCCGCTTGACTGGTGGGAAAATGTTAAGCTTGCAACAAAAATAATTATCAATGACAATAATATAAACCCATCTGATATAAAGGCCATTGGAATCGCTTACCAGATGCATGGATTGGTCTGCGTCGATAAAAATCTAGAAGTCCTGACCCCCTCGATTATATGGTGCGACAGCAGGGCAGTCGAATACGGCAGCAAAGCCGCACAGATAATCGGCCATCAAAAATGCCTTGAAAATATGCTAAACCTGCCCGGCAATTTTACCGCTGCAAAGCTGGCATGGGTCAAAGATAATCAGCCGCAGGTTTACAATAAAATTTACAAGATTATGCTGCCAGGCGATTACATAGCAATGAAAATGACAGGCCATATAAACACAACTATTTCAGGCCTTTCGGAAGGAATATTCTGGGATTTCAAAAATCAAAATTTATCTCAGGATATCTTAAACGCTTTTGATATTGACGTTCATCTGATACCTGATATAGTTCCAACTTTCGGCGAGCAGGGCCTTTTGACTTCACAAACTGCAAACGAACTGGGATTAAAATCCGGTACCCCGATAACCTACCGCGCAGGCGACCAGCCCAACAACGCTTTTTCTTTAAACGTCCTCGAGCCAGGCGAAATAGCAACTACCGCCGGCACTTCCGGTGTAGTATGCGGAATCGGCGACCGCCCGGATTACGATCCTAAATCCAGGGTAAATTCGTTCGCTCACGTAAACTACACAAACAAAGACCAAAGACTTGCCGTTTTGATGTGCGTAGCCGGAACAGGAATTTTAAACAGCTGGCTAAAACATAATTTCGCCGCAGGTATCGATTACCCGCAAATGAATGATCTCGCAAAAAAAGCACCAATCGGAAGCGACGGCCTTTGCATACTTCCCTTTGGCAACGGCGCTGAACGAATACTCGAAAATCAAAATCCAGGTGCATCTTTTCATAATATAAACTTCAACATCCATAACCTCTCGCATATCCTCAGAGCCGCACAGGAAGGCATTGTTTTCGGCCTGAACTACGGCCTGTCAATCATGAAAGATATGGGGATCAAAGTCAGCAAGTTCAAAGCTGGCGATGCAAACATGTTCCTCAGCCCCATTTTCCGAAATGCCTTCGCCACTGTTTTAGATGCACCGGTCGAGTTGTACAATACCGACGGTTCCCAGGGAGCCGCAAGGGCAGCAGGTATAGGCGCAAAAATCTACGCTTCCCCCCAGCAAGCCTTCACAGGACTAACACGCACAAAAACCATCGAGCCCGACAACACCTCCCGCCAGCAGTATATCGATGCGTATGAGAGCTTCTTGGGAATTCTGAAAAACCAGGCAAAGCCTTAAAAGAACATTTTCATGTCTGCAGGGAGAACTAAAAACATTGAAATTTCTTTAGCTGATTCAATGATTTTGAGTAAAAAAAATTTTGAATAACGCCATAAACTTTTTTTGATATTTCTGCATAAATCTCGATTGTTAAGATTCATACTGCCCAAACAACCCAATTTCATTTTTAACCTTGAAAGTGGCTATAAAATCCATACAATATAGCTTTAATAATATTGGGAATTACTGAAAGGGTTAATAAGGTGAAAAAAAGAATTTCTTTGATTGCTATCTTTGTTTTTTTGATGTTTACAAATGTACATGCAGATTCATTTTCGGTTGACATTCTTTCTTTCAATTACACCGATGATGCCGGTCGAAACATAAGTTATGATTTTACATCTGGTCAAATGAATGAGCCCAACCGGATAGAAATACCTTCTTCGGCTGTAATATCATACGCCACCGGTGAATCCCAAACTACTTTTCTGTGGGAATCCACAATCAAAAACACCGGAAAAGTTGAACTTTTAACTGATCCCGGCATTTGCCGCTTTTCAGTTCCTGCTTGGCACTTCAACGGCGACCCCGAAGATGATTACATAGGGGATTTTATGAGCATGGGAGCTTTTAACGCTTCCCAGACCCAACCGTTAAACTGGAGTTACTCTGCAAAAGTAGCGAATTTCCATTCTTCTGACCAGCAGGGTGCTCCTTTTAAATTTAGTTACTGGGGCATTGGAATGGAAAGCTGGGACTCTCTGGCCGAAGTTGATATTAATTGCGAGTGGTATACTGGATGGCATGAGGGTCAATACTACGAAAATGTTTTGGTTATTATAGGTGAAGTAAGTGACGAGATCGAAGACGAAAGCTGGTCAAATGAACCCGTGGTAATTTATGATTTGGATCCAGCAATAACCCAAGTAGAATTAAAATTACAGGTCCAAAACGGCACCACTTGCAGTGGATATTACAGAATAAACGATCAATCACAGTGGCAAACTGTTTTTGAAAACATTGAAGCTCCATATGATATACCAGGTTTTCCGGCACTGTTCCCAACTTTGGAAATTGAAAACGGAGCAGAAACTTCCGATCTGGTAAAATTTGAAATGGCTGAATTGGCCAGAATCAATCACTGGTGGTTACAAACATGCGACGATTACAGCGATAACTGCATGGGAACAGACATAAACGAAGACGGCATAGTTGACTGGGATGATTTTTTTATTTTCGTTCAATACTGGTTAACAAACTTGTAAAATCTCAAAAGCAGCTAAAAAAATGCTCAGGACTGGAGTCGAACCGAAAACGCTAAAGGGCTTATAGATAAAGAACTTAGCGAAAGCGGCGATTGTCAGAGGGTGCATAATACGGTGCATAGAAACCAAATTTGCCCCGATTTACAGCAAATCATAACCGCTTGGCCGAACCTGTCAGAGGATAAAAAACAGGCAATACTTGAACTGATTGAATGACTGACAGGGGGGCATGACAGCAAAGCCCCGGAGGGGGGCGGCATAGCCCCGGTGTTATTATATAATAATTCCAGGCTAAAGAGAACATGCGATTTTCACTTTAAAGACAATTCAAGTCTTTATATATAAGGTTCAGTAAAGTCTAATCAAAAGATAAATCATAGCGGTTGACGTAAAGGCATATATTACAAATACTTGCATAACAGCAAGCACTAAAGACCTTGAGTCAATCACTTTCATATAGCTGAACTTTTAAGGGGGGTTAGGGCTTTTGTAAAAAATCAATTATTTAATTTTCCCTGTAACGGACTAGTCATTGTAGGCATTTGGATAGTGGAAAAAGTATAATCTACTTCGACATAGCCTAAATCTTCTTTTTTTATACCTGAAAGAACAACTTCATATAATGTCCAATATCCCGGCACCAGTGATATATCTGTTTTAAATTCTGAAGATTGTAAACTTTTTTTCCAATTATCGGATTTTTCAATTTCATAATCACCTTCAAATCTTTTGCCGTATTTAACTTTTAGAACAGGGTCATTTAATGTTAAATTATTGATATTTCCAAGTTTTAAAATGACCTTGCAACTATCTAAATGCTGTTCAACTTTGGCTATTGATACAAGCAAAGGCAATCCCCTACTTTTCATAATAGAATAATGATTTTTTGCGGGATCAAGCCAAGCAGTGTTGTCATTAATAATTTGAATTTCGTTAATAAAATAATCAAAGTAATCTTGCAAGGTTTTATTAAATTGTTCTTTGTTTTCTATAAAAGCATTATTAACATTTTCAACTAATTCACGGTTTGCGCTTTCTAAATAAGAATATTGTGATTCGGTTTTATTAATTTGATTTTGTAATTCATAATCAAGGGATACTATTCTATTGTTAATAATAATGATAAGAATCAAAAGACCTATTATTGTTAATGCTGAAACTATCGAAGTTACAGCGATTTTACCTTGAGCTTTATAATTTGTTTTTTTTGACGGAGTGGGTTCTTTGGGTGATATGGAAAAACTTTTTTCGCAGTTTTTGCATTGGACTTTATGGCCGATTTGATCATCTGAAACATTGTATTGTTTTCCGCAATGGGGGCAGTTAATTTGCATTGAATTGCCTTTCAATAAATCTTTTTTCGCAGGAAAAGACTACTTAAGCCAAATAGTAAAATTGTTGTTGGTTCGGGAATATTGTGTACGGTTAAAATTGCATTATTTGTAATACTTAAATCATAAATAAAATCTGTGCCATCGAGTAGGGTTCCTGTCATGATTCCAGATCTTGTACCGCTATAATTACCTGATGGAACATCTATATCATTGATTTTTAAATTGTATCCTTTAATTATAGCGTGAGAATTATCGCTTATACTTAGATGTTTGATGAAATTAATGCCACCAGAGATTAACATTGTTGAATATTGGCGGACTGAAATTCTAAAATTTTCATCGCAGATAAAATTTCCACCAGTAATAAAGGTTGATGAATTATCCTCGCAAATTATGCTGTAGTGAGGGGTAGTATAAATAGTCCCTCCAGTGATATTTACTATACTTGAGTCCTGATGCCACAAATTCAGGTTTTGGAGTATTCCCCCCTTTATATTTAATTGGCTTGACGCATGTGTATCAAAGCGGGCATACATAATATTACCTGCATTTATGGAGGTGGTTGAATTCCCTCTGGTAACAACTACAGCATCTAATACACCGCCATAAACGTTAAGAATGCTGTCTTCAATAACTGACAATCCTACACTTCCATGAACCACATAAAGAGATGCTCCTGCTAAAAAATTTACAGTTGTTGGAAAATCCCAAAATGATTCATTATAAATTTGAATAGGTTCATTTATGGCATAATCGACATCATGCACTCCACCATCATTGAAATAAATATTTGCTAGCAATGAGGAATTGCAACAAAAAAACAAAACAGCCACCAATTTTATTTTCTTCATCTTCTTCTCCTTTTTCCTTAATCCTCTTTTTTTCCCTATTTCAGGGAAACTGAATGAATTATATCAAATTATATCTTACAATCAAGAGAAAAATTATCGTGGTAAATACGGGGGCGGTTGTAGTTTATGAACCTGATTGACCTTGCCCGCTTGTCAAAGCATATTTTCATGATGTCAATATTCGCATGGGGGTTATTGCAAAAGCTGGTATATATCAAAATCAACAGACGTATCTAAAAATGCGGGTGCTTGCGAAAACCTGCAAAAAGCGGGGAATGCTCAGGACTGGAGTCGAACCAGCACGGGATTATCTCCCATCAGGCCCTCAACCTGACGCGTCTGCCTATTCCGCCACCTGAGCAGTTGACAAGAAAGAAATTTTACTGCTTTTATTGACTTTTGCAAGCTGAAAATTAGAACTTACTTCTAAAATTTACTTCAGAAAAGTATCCACTTTCCAGCTAAGCTGTTTTACCTGATTTAGCGATTCTTCCAATTGTACTTTTTCCTGATCGGTAAGGTTCAGCTCAATTACCCGCTCAACACCGTTTTGGCCGATTATGGCAGGAACTCCCACGAAAAAGCCGCCGACTGAATACTGTTCATCGCAATATGCACATGAGCATATAACCGATTTGCGGTCATTCAATATCGCGTCTGCCATCTTTACCGCACCGGCAGCAGGGGCGTAATAGGCACTTGTGCCCATTAAGTTTACGACTTCGATGCCGCCTTTTCGTGTCCGCTCGACCATTTCGTCGATCCGATCGCTTTCGAGCAGGTCCGACAGCGGTATCCCGGCAACAGTCGTATATCTTGGCAGCGGTACCATGGTATCGCCGTGGCCGCCCATGAGCACGCCTTTTATATCATTAACAGAGACATTCAGGGCTTCGGCGATAAAATAAGCAAAGCGGGAAAAGTCCAGCTCACCTGCCATGCCCATTACCTTGTGCTTTTTAAAGCCGGATACCTTTGCTGCGGTGTAAACCATAGCATCCAAAGGGTTTGCAACAACGATTATAAACGCGTCTGGGGAATATCTAACGGCTTGTTCAGTTACGGACTTTACGATTTGCACGTTTTTGGCGAGAAGATCGTCTCGGCTCATACCGGGTTTGCGTGGCATTCCACTGGTGATGATGATGATATCACTTTGGGCGGTAAGGGCCCAGTCGGTGGTACCGGTTATTTGGCAGTCGTAACCCAGTACAGGTGATGCCTGGTTCATGTCCAGCGACTTGCCCTCGGATAGGCCCTCGACGATGTCGATAAGGACTATGTCAGCAAGATTTTTGCTGGCGGCGATAAATGCTGCGGTTGCTCCGACGTTTCCTGCTCCTGCAACGGTTATTTTTTTTCTGGACATCTGCTTTCTCCTTGAATTCATAGATTAATTAACAGCGGCAGTAATTATATCAAAAGCAGACGCAGTTTAAAGTTTTATTTGAAACGGAGCATGTGAGAAGCGCATAAAAAAACCGGCAGATCCCCGCTGCCGGTTTTAACCCCATGAACGTGCATAAGTTACGATCCAGTGACCCCCCACAGGACGCTTTATGCGCGTTCTTAATTCTTGCTTACAGCCATCTTGTCCTGGATCATAGACCCGGTTTTTACTGCTGTATCCTCGGCGAAACATGTAATATTTTTAAGCTGACGTCCCAGTTCAAGAGCGAACTGGTCAGATTTTGTAAATGAAGAGAAAGCGTTTTCGCTGAAGTCGTCAGTAGGGGGCTGATCGACAGGGGCCAGGCCGTAAATTGCAGTTAAAAAGCCCGCGGCGTAGCAGAGTATCATAATCAGTATTGTTGTTTTCAATTTTTTCATAGGTCGTACTCAAATTCCAATTAACTTCGTTCTCAGTTGCCTCATTTAAAGTTTAAGAAATAAATTAGAAGGGTCCAAATTTACTTTTTTGAAATCGTTTTATTGTTTGCGTCAGTGGTCGAAATTGTACCAAAGCTGCAAGCTCAAAAATGACACTAAGT
>CAZITB010000053.1:18069-18270 GCA_964542055.1 uncultured Candidatus Kuenenia sp. | reverse complement strand
AAAAGCAGAAAGTCAGTCCTTGCGATAGGGCTGCCGGCTTCCCTTTGGCGGCTTATAGATACTTCATTTACTTTCAAGCCCAAATTTTCCAGCAGTTCCCTGGCTTTGTCATTTGATGGCGCTTCTATAACACCTGACATTGCCCGACCGCCTGATGTTATCGCTTGATATTCAAATACAGACATTTAATTTATCCTTATT
>CAZITB010000053.1:0-18059 GCA_964542055.1 uncultured Candidatus Kuenenia sp. | reverse complement strand
ACAGACTTTTTTTAGTTCTTCTATTGTGGTAATACCTTTTGATACCAAATCCATTCCATGGTTTTCAATTGTCCTATGGCCTCGACTTTCAAGAATGACATTGATCTTTTCAGTGTCGGCCCTGTCAAGAACGGCCTTTCTCAAATCACCATCTATTGATACATATTCAGCGATCAGGGCACGACCCTTAAAGCCGGTACCGTAACACTGCGGACATCCTTTCTGTTTATAGCCGTCGTCATCATCTTTAATTTTGCAGTTATCACAAAGTTTCCTTACAAGCCTCTGATTGACTATCGCTGAAATACTCGATGTTATCTGATACGGCTCAATGCCCATCTCAAGCAAACGCAAAATGGTTCCCGAACAACTGCCGCTGTGCATCGTGCTCATCAGTAAATGTCCGGTCAGCCCGGCCTCGATCACAATTCCCGCCGTTTCGGAGTCTCTTATCTCGCCGATCATTATAACCTGCGGGTCCTGTCGTAAAAGCGAACGCAAGGCTTTGGAATAGGTCATCTGGCCGAACGGTTCTATCTGGACCTGCGTAACACCATCGATACGTATCTCTACAGGGTCTTCGATTGTAACAATGCTTTTGCCGGGACTTTCCTGGAGAATATTGCGAATCACACAAGCCAACGTAGTGCTCTTGCCGCTGCCTGCAGGGCCGGTGACCAGGACAACGCCCTGATTTTGAACTGATGTATTTTTTAGATTTTCGAGTATGCTTTTGGGAAATCCCAGCATATCCAGCCCGGCAAGTTCGTCATTTTTGTAAAATAGCCTGACAACTGCTCTTTGGCCGTAAATAGTCGGAAATGTGGAAATTCGCTGATCTATAAGCCCATCCTGAGCATTCGCCTTGACCTCGATTCTTCCTTCCTGTGGAATATCATTGCGGTATGTCAATAATCCGCCCATCACTTTCAAGCGGGTAATTGCATTATTTGAGATATTTGGCGGCAGTTTCTCAATTGTATTTAAAACCCCATCAATCCTGTATTTAACGATAACACCATCGCTGACAGGGTCGAAGTGTATGTCACTGGCGCGGGTTTTGACCGCTTCTGCCAGCAGCTCTTCAACAAGAAACACGACAGAATTGGGGTTTGCCTGAGCAGATTCGAAATATTTCCTCAGTTCATTTAGCATTTTTTATTTGAACTCCATACGAAAAAAGCACTATAATCAATTATTATGACGTTTGAAAACTGATTTTGTTAATATCAAGATTTTTTTATTTTTTTTAATTTTTTCATATTAACATTTTCCAGAGCTGTACGTCTTAGCTATAGAGAGAACCGGAACCTTATTATCGTTCGTTATAAAGTTTTCTATGAATGCGTCAACTTTAAATCACCTTTGGGATTTCGCGATACCGGCCCAGGTCGAATCCAGCCAGGTATGGATACTTTCTGCAATGAAAAGCCACGGCCCGGCTTTGGTTCGTATGCTTTGGCGTATTCTGGGCTGTGAGCAAAAGGTCTGCGATGCATATCAGGATACCTTTTTGAAACTTGCCCATCATAACTTTGGTTCCAGGCCCGAAAAAGTCAAGTCGTACCTGTTCAAGACCGCCAGCAATGTGGCCATTTCAATGATAAGGAGAGAGGCTCTGCACGACAGGTACGTTGAAAAGGTCTTTAACCGGCAAAACGAACAATCCGATCCAAACGATTTCGATCATCAGCAATGCTGCAGTGAACTTAGGATGATGGTGGCCAAACTGCCCCCCCACCTCAGAGAGGTTATCATATTGAGAGATTTCGGAGAGATCAGCTATCGGCAGGTCGGTAAAATTTTGAATATTACAGAAACAACCGCAAGAGTTTATCGCTGCAAGGCAGTACAACTGTTGGCAATCTGGTTAAATAGCGAGCAGACAAAATGAAAAAAGTAAGTATAAAAAAATGCAGCTCCGTGAGGCAATGGTTAAAGGCCTTTGCCGGCAAGGGTTTGAAGCTGGAAAATTCGCTGCTTTACTTCCATGTTCTAAATTGCCCCAAATGTCAGCAGCGTTTGATGGCAGTTAAAAAGGTCGATCATGCGATAATGATGATAAAGTCTCAGACGCACAGCGCTGACTTACTTGCAAACGCCAACAAAAAGGCGGTCGGTGTGTTGAAACACAGTCTCCGCGAAAACCCAAAGGCCGGCAAGCTGAAAGAGGCAATGCCAAAGCCATCAGTTATAAATATTTTTTCGGCGGTCAATCATAAACTTGTCAATACCGCGGCATGTCTGGTGATATTTTTCCTGATGAAGACAAACGTGATCAATTCGATGGAAGATTTTCAAAACAGCGGCGACAAGATAGTGTCCAATTACTACGAGAAAAACCTCGGCGAAGACCTTGCCCGGGAACTGGAAAAGATGTAGGAAAACGAGCTCACTTTGCCATGATTTAAGCTTATAATGCCCAAATGTAAGCCTGAAATGTCACAATATAAATTCCAAGCCGACCAAGCAAGAAACTTTGAAATGATAAACTGACTAATTGCATGTTTAAGCAATTATTTATTCATCTGCTCCATTTTAGTGGCCTTTTGCAGTATCTTCTTTTCGTTACGAGTCAAACTCGTTATCCCATGTTTGCTGACTTTATCAAGTATCCTGTCAACATCCGAATGAATCGTCCTCAGCAGTTCCTGCTCATCTCTCCTTTTTTTTTCGCGCAGTTTATGAAAAAAACTTATCTTCGGCCACCATACATAGACCGCACCCGCCGCCATACCTGCCAGATGCGCTGCGTCACCGCCTGCATTGGTCCCTCTGCCTACCAGATTAAACACGTAAATGATTATCAAAATAATCGCCGCCACCCTAATAGGTACCGGGAAGAACATAAAGAACACAACGAAATGAGGAAACTTTATTGCGCATACCGCCAAAAGACCCAAAACTCCCCCAGAAGCACCAACAAGCGGAATCGCTCCAGCAGGTGCACCGAAAAATCCAATATACGATAGCAGGGAATACAATATCCCGCCAACTGAACCGCAGATCAGATAAAATTTAATAAACCTGCTCGTCCCCCAATGCCGCTCAAGCGTCGTACCCAAAAAGAACAATCCCAGCATATTAAGCAAAATATGCATGATACCGGCATGAAGAAACTGATATGTGATATACCGCCATATCTGAACCGCATAAGAAAACGAACCTTCAACACCTAATACAGCAAAATTACTCACAAGAAAATTACCGACAGGCCTTACCGAACTAAGCAAAAAAATCACCACATTAGCGATAATTAACCACTTCACACCGGGAGTCAGGCTCGGAAAACCCATCCTGACTTGTCCACCACCAAAATACTGTCCCCCCGGCCTGTAACCTTGCTGACTATAATCTCTATCGTATATACCCATTTTTCAACACTTTATTTTAATCTAAACTTAACAAAAAACTCTTCGATGTCCGTTAACTAAACAATTCTCATACTGCCGGCACAAATCAGCCGCAAAAAAACCTACCCAAAAGGGTACACCTTACTTTATAATATCCCCGAAATTGAAATTTATTCAACCTAAAAATGGAAAATGTCAGATTTTAACTATTTAAAACAGCATTTGAACAAGCTCAAAGCCGGAAATCTACTCCGAAAACTAACAAACATAGATTCTGCGCAAGGGCCAATTATCAACATCGATGGAAAAAATTTACATCTTTTTGCCAGCAATAACTATCTCAGCCTGGCCAATCACCCCGATATTATCAAAGCTGCCCACAAAGCCATCGACAAATACGGCTACGGTGCAGCTGCCTCACGACTGATAAGCGGAACAATGTCACCCCACACTGCCGCCGAAAATGCCCTGGCCGATTTCACTGAAAAACCTGCCGCCCTGATTTTCCCATCCGGCTGGACCGCCAACGAAGCAGTAATCAAAACAATACCACAAAAAGGTGACCTCCTCTTACTTGACAAACTAAATCACGCCTCAATAATCGATGCCGCTGTCAATTCCCCCGCCGAATTTCGAACCTTCCGCCGCGACAACCTCACCCGCCTGGAAAAACTTCTCGCCGACCCTTCCTGCAAACGCAAATTCATAATCACCGAATCCGTCTTCTCCATGGACGGCGACACAGCCGACCTCAAAACCCTTGTGTACCTCAAAAACAAGTATAATGCTTACGTCATAGTTGATGAAGCACATTCATTCGGATGCATGGGCCCAACCGGATCCGGCCTCGCCGCCCAACTCGGTATCCTTGCCGATGTGGACATATTCATCGCCACTTTAAGCAAAGCTTTCGCCGCAACCGGCGGTCTAGTCGCCTCAAGCCAGACCGTAATCGATTATCTCATAAACAAGGCCCGTCCTTTTATCTACACCACCGCCCCGTCTCCCGTAAATGCCGCCGTTATCCTCAAAGCTCTGGAAATTATAAAATCCCAACCCCACAAACGCCAAAAGTTAAAAGAAAATTCCGATTATCTCCACCATGCTTTGAAAAATGCAGGTTTTAACACCGGCAATTCAACAACTCACATCATTCCTGTTATAATCGGCTCTGAAGAAAAAACACTTGATACAGCCCAAAAACTCTTCGAAAACGGCTTTTATATCCCCGCTATCCGCCCTCCAACTGTCGCCCCCGGCACTTGCCGTCTGAGAATCTCACTCCAATCCGACCACACAAAAGACCACATAGATTCCCTGATAAACACCCTTAAAACATACCTTCTGAAAAAACCTTGAATCTTCCAGATAATACTGGTATTTTATTTGCTCTAGCGGATTTCCGTAAAACGCCCCACGGGCCAACTTAAAACTTTGAAAGGAGTTCAAAATGAAAAGAACCATTCTTTTTGCCCTCGTGATCTCAATCTCTCTAATCCTGACACTTACCGGCTGCACCAACAAAGACAACCCCGACCAGCCCGAAACCGTCGAACTATCTTACAGCGTTTTCTTCCCGCCCACACACATCCAGTGCATAACCGCACAAAACTGGGCCGACGAAATCAACGCTCGCAGCGACGGCAAACTCAAAATAACCGTTTACCCTGCCGGAACTTTAACCTCAGCACCCCAATGCTACGAAGGCGTAGTAACCGGCATTTCCGATATCGGCATGAGCTGTTTCGCTTACACACGCGGCCGCTTCCCGCTGCTTGAAGGCCTCGACCTGCCCCTCGGCTACCCCGACGGCCTGACAGCAACACGCGTCGCAACCGAAATGGTACAAAAATTCCAACCCGCAGAACTGGAAGATGTCAAAGTCCTCTACGTACACGCCCACGGCCCCGGCATTCTCGCATCAAAAAAACCTGTCCAAACACTCGATGATTTAAAAGGCCTAAAAGTACGCGCGACCGGCCTCTCTTCAAAAATAGTCACAAACCTTGGAGCCACACCTGTCGCGATGAGCCAGCCAGAAACTTACGAAGCACTTCAAAAAGGCGTTGTCGATGCAACACTCTGCCCTGTTGAAACTCTAAAAGGCTGGAAACAAGGCGAAGTTATCGAAGCGATTACCGATACATCAGTGATCGGCTACACAACATCTATGTTTGTGGTAATGAACAAAAACAAATGGAATTCACTCTCTCCAGAACTTCAAAAAATCGTAACCGATGTAAGCAGCCAGTGGGTTGACAAACACGGCCAGGCATGGGACCAAGCCGACGCTGAAGGAAAGGCATTCATAAAAGAACTCGGCAAAAAAACCATACTCCTGACCGAAGAACAAAAAGCAAAATGCAAAATCGCAGTCCAGCCCATTCTCGATGAATACGTAAAAACAACAAAAGAAAAAGGACTTGACGGCGAAAAATTCCTGTCTGAAACTCAGGCGATGATCCTAAAATACAAAAACAAATAAGCATGCTGCCAAAAATCAGTAAATTATTAGAGCTTTACTCCAGGACGCTCAAATTCCTGGTATTTGCAATGCTTTCGTTTGCCGGTATCGGCATTTTCGTCATGATCGCTGCAACCTGCGCAGATGTATTGCTCCGCAGTACCCGCTTTGCATTCGTGGGCGCCTACGATATCGTCAAAGTGGCCGGAGCATTAACGCTCGCCCTGGCCCTGCCCTACACCACCGCCGTCAAAGGCCACGTCGCCATCGAATACTTCTTCCATAAATTAAGCCGCACATGGCGACTGATTATCGACACTATCTGCCGACTCCTGAGCATGGCATTATTTACATTCCTCGCATGGAGATGCTTCATGTACGGCAGCCAGCTCCGCAGAATCGGACAGGTAACCCAGACCCTGCAAATGCCCGTCTTCTGGGTACTTCACGTAATCGGGTTTTGCTCTCTGATGGTCGTACTTGTAACCCTATACCACCTCATCCAGCCAAACAGGGAAATGATAAAACCATGAGCGAACCACTTCAAATTGGAATCATCGGCTGCGTATGTTTACTGCTGCTGCTCTGCGCAAGCATGCCCGTAGCGTTCGCAATGGCGATAGTCGGTTTCGTCGGCTTTGCAATCGTCGTTACACCATCTGCCGCCTCAAGCATGATAACAATAGACCTCTACGAAACCTTTTCCTCCTATAGCTTAACAGTTATCCCTCTGTTTGTCTTCATGGGCCAGATCGCCTTCCACGCCGGCATTAGTTCCCGCCTGTTTAACACCGCCTATCACTGGCTGGGCCACTTGCCCGGCGGACTGGCAATGTCAACCATCGGAGCATGCAGTGCCTTTGGAGCGATCTGCGGTTCCGGCCCCGCAACTGCCGCCACAATGGCATCAGTCGCACTGCCCGAAATGAAAAAATACAATTACGATATGGAACTCGGCTGCGGTGCGGTCGCTGCTGGCGGAAGCCTCGGAATGCTCATCCCCCCAAGCGTGGTATTTATCGTTTATGCCCTGCTGACTGAACAATCCATCGGTAAACTATTTATCGCAGGAGTAATCCCCGGGCTACTCATCACGATTTTATTTTGCCTTACAATCTACATCAACTGCAGACGTAAACCGCATCTCGGACCCGCCGGACCAAAATTCCCTTACTCCAGCCGCTTCAGATCACTTTTCGGCGTTATCGAAACCCTGCTGCTTTTCATCCTTGTCATCGGCGGAATGTTCCTGGGCTTTTTCACACCAACCGAAGCCGCCGCAATCGGCTCGGCAGGCAGTCTCATCATCGCACTGGCACGGGGAAAACTAACCCCAAAAATGATCTCACGCTCACTCAAAGAAACAATCCGAACATCCGCGATGGTAATGATCATTGTTACTGGAGCGGTCATCTTCAGCCACTTTCTCGCAATAACTCGCATTCCTTTTGAACTTGCCTCCTGGCTTACACAACTGCCCCTGCCAGGCTGGATGATAATGAGCTTTATCATACTTTTTTACCTGTTCTCCGGCTGCTTCATCGACGCCCTCGCATTGATACTTTTGACAATTCCAATCTTCGACCCAGTCGTCAAAGGCCTCGGCTACGATCCTATATGGTTCGGCGTCATCATCGTAGTCGTTACCCAAATGGGCGTAATCTCCCCACCGGTCGGCGTAAATGTTTACGTCGTCAGCGGCATCGAACGAGACGTCCCCCTCCAGAAAATTTTCAAAGGTGCCCTGCCGTTCCTGCTCGCACTTGTCATAGCAGTTATTATCCTGATGGCTTTTCCATCACTAAGCTTATTTTTGCCAAATCTAATCAACTAACGGAGAAATGCAATGACCCAAAATCTAAACACTCCGAAATTACCGCCAAACTTCAAAAACATACTTTTCTGCACAGACTTTTCTGAAAGTGCAGACTTCGCCTTTCTTTTCGCCATAAAAATCGCTCTCGAAAATCCCGAAAACCAGCTCTTCCTCCTGCACGTCATACCGGAAATAGAATCACAATTCTGGAAAAGCTACATCTACGAAGTGGGCGACGTTGACTCCAAGGCCCGCTCCGACCTCGACCAGAAAATCCAACAGTCCTACACATCAAAACTTCCTGAAAATATAAATCTCCATTCCGAATTCCGCATTGGCAAAGATTCTCAGGAAATTCTGGATTTCACCCAGCAAAAACAAATCGACCTCATAGTAATCGGCCACTCGAGCACCTCACTGCTGCAAAAAACCTTCTTCGGCGACATAACCGAAAAAATCGCCCGAAAAGCCAAATGCCCCGTACTAATAATCCCGCTAAGCTATAAAAACCAGATTTGATTCTGGTACAATTTCCACCCAAAAGCAAAAGCAAAACGCCTGTATCATGCAAAATTGGGCTAAAGTCAATCAACTTTCTTGATGTCAGGCATCTCTTTCAATTCTTTCAGCTGGTCGCGAAGTTTCGCCGCCTTTTCAAAATCCAAAGCCTCTGCAGCCACGAGCATTTCCTTTTCGATCTGCCCCGCCAGCTCTGCCACATCATATTCTACCTCTGACATCTGGATCGCCTCCTGGGCAGCCTTTCGTGCCTTTAGCCGAACCTCGATTCCGCTGCGAATTTCCTTCTTGATCGTCTCCGGTTCGATACCGTGTTCCTGGTTATATTCTATCTGAAGCTTGCGTCTTCTTTCAGTTTCATCAATCGCGTACCGCATCGAATTTGTGATTCTATCGGCATAAAGATAAACCGTCGCGTTTACGTTTCTTGCAGTTCGCCCGATCGTCTGGATAAGCGACGTCTGGCTTCGCAAAAATCCTTCCTTGTCAGCATCTAAAATCGCGACAAGCGAAACTTCCGGCAGGTCCAGGCCTTCTCTTAACAGATTGATTCCGACAAGCACATCGAATTCGCCCAGGCGAAGATCCCGTAAAATTTTAATTCTTTCAAGAGTATCTATTTCGCTGTGGAGATACTTACACTTGAAACCTTTTTTCTGAATGTATGAAGACAAGTCTTCCGCAAGCCTTTTGGTTAAGGTTGTAACCAGCACCCTCTCACCGGTTTTGACTCTTTCTCCTATTGATTCGAGCAAATGCTGAACTTGTGTTGTCGCCGGATAAACAAAAATTTCGGGATCAATAAGACCGGTCGGACGGATGATCTGCTCGACTACTTCACCGCCGCATTTTTCCATTTCGAAATCGGCAGGAGTGGCAGAAACGAAAACTAACTGCTTCCAGGTTTTTTCAAATTCCTCAAATTTCAGCGGCCTGTTATCCATAGCGCTTGGCAGCCTGAAACCGTGATCGACAAGAACCTGCTTTCTACTCCTGTCACCTGCGTACATGGCTCTTATCTGAGGAATTGTTACATGTGACTCATCAATGAACAGCAGAAAATCATCACCAAAATAATCTATGAGCGTATAAGGCTTTGCTCCCGGTTTTAACCCTGATAAATGCCGGGAATAATTTTCGATACCGCTGCAAAAACCCACTTCCTGGATCATTTCGATGTCGTACATTGTTCTGGCTTGCAAACGCTGTGCTTCCAGAAGTTTACCTTCCTGCCTCAGGTGCATCAGCCGCTGATCAAGTTCCGCTTTAATGGAATTGACGGCACTTTCAACCCTATCCTCGGGCATGACATAATGCTTTGCGGGAAAAATAAAGACCTGGTTATCTTCAGAGAGCTCTTCCTGGCTTGTAGGATTTATATAAGAAATACGTTCTATCTCATCGCCGAAGAATTCGAACTTTACCGCATAAGATTCATAAGATGGCCACACCTCGACAACATCTCCGCGAACCTTGATCTTGCCCCTTTCAAACCCGAAATCGTTTCGCTCATATTGTATGTCCGCAAACTTACCAAGCAGTTCATTACGATCTATGGAATCGCCAACAGTAACACCTACTACCGCGTGCTTATAATCTTCCGGCGAACCAAGACCGAATATACATGACACACTTGAAACCACTATAACATCTTTTCTGCTGAGCAGGCTTGTCGTGGTAGAAAGCCTTAACCTGTCAAGATCATCGTTGCGAGAGGAATCTTTTTCGATATAAATATCCCGCTGAGGAATGTATGCTTCAGGCTGATAATAATCGTAATAGCTGACAAAGTATTCAACCGCGTTATCGGGAAACAGCTCCTTGAATTCTTCATAGAGCTGGGCGGCCAGTGTTTTATTGTGGGAAATTATCAGCGCAGGCTTTTTCACCCGTTCGATAACATTGGCCATGGTGAAGGTTTTGCCGCTTCCGGTTACCCCTAAAAGTGTCTGATACTGTTTGGATGTTTTTATACCAGCAGTTAATTTTTCAACTGCCTGGGGCTGATCGCCCGCCAACTCATATTGTGATTTTATTTTGAATTCGCTCATTACTGAATCTTACCGCGCATAAAAAACCGAACAAGATATAAAATCTTGTTCGGAGGGAATTTTATATGTAAAAGGTAATTAAACGCTTCGGGAAGATGGTGTTCTTTGAGCTTTACGTTTGCGCCTTCTATTCTTTTCGCTTGGTTTTTCGTAGTAGCTCAATCTTTTCATATCACGAATCACGCCTTCTTTTTCGCACATTTTCTTGAAACGTTTGACCATCTGCTGGACCGATTCGCCTACCCTTGATTTGACTTTTATCATATTACGTTATTACCTTCCTTTCGAATTATGGATATACATACTTTACTTTACTATACTGGAAATTGTAATAATACTAAATTTGTAAAGGAATTCAAGTGTTTTTTTGAAAATTTATCGGTCTCGGCGATCTATCTAGTTGTAAATAATGTATTTATCGGCTTGGCATAACAGTTTGCCAGGTTTTGCAATATCTTCAAGGCAAGTAATTTTCCCTGATTTTCTCTTGGTCAATATCCTTGAAACCGTAACCGGCCCCAGTCCGGGCACCTTTAACAGGTCATTTTTGGAAGCCGTATTGACTTTCACAGGAAAAAATTCCGGATGAGCAGTTGCCCATACCTGTTTTGGGTCTTTTTCCAGCGATAAATGCCCATCTTCGTCATAAAAAATATCGTCATTGCCAAAACCGTATTTTCGCATCAGGAAATCGACCTGGTAGAGCCGATGTTCTCTGATGAAATTTTGATCGTTACTGTGTGCATTCAAATTTCTATCGCCCAGATTATCCTGATATGCACTGAAATATACCCTTTTAAAGTCCAGCCGATCGTACAGTGCCGATGTATATTTCACGATTTCCTGATCTGTTTCGCCTGCCGCTCCGACGATAAACTGGGTTGACTGTTTTACTTTACGCCCCCCTTGCCGTTCAAGCCCAATCTTATGGAGCAGTTTCATCGGCCGGATTATATCATTAACAAAGTTTTTTTCGGCTGATAACATTTCCATCCTCTTTGGGCCGGGAACTTCTATGTTGACCGACACAGCCGATGCCAGCCAAGCCGCCCTTTCAACCGCTGCATCGCTTGCGCCGGGGATGATTTTTAAGTGTATGTAACCTCGGAAGTTGTATTTTTTTCTGAGGGTCTGGGCCACACCGCAAAGCTGATCCATTGTATTATCTGGTGTGCCTATAACTCCACTACTCAGGAAAAGCCCGAATACCTGGCTGCTGTAATAATATTCAAGAAATGCTCTGGAAATTTCATCAACATCGAGCGAACACCTTTTCAGGTCCCGAGATTTTCTAAGCGGACAGTATTTGCAGTCGTTGCTGCAGACGTTGCTTAGCAGGGATTTGAATATGACACTTTTGCCCCCATTTGGTAAAGTGACCGGATATATCCATTTACCATTTTGGCCTCTGTGGCGGCGGTCGTCTTTTGTGGTACCGCACGCACACGCCAGATCGTACTGACCGTCTGTGCTGAGGATATCTAATTTTTGCTCCAGGTCTGGTTTTGCAAATAAACCTGTCACTTTTATTACTCCATCTAATTAAACTATTTTAAAACTAATAGCCAATTTGCCTTAACTGGAGAGTTAATTCATTTAATAGACGCTGTGTGAAAATATAGATTCCAACCGTTAAAGCAACTACTGCAACTGTGATGATTATTTTGGTTGCAGGCTTGTACTTAGGATGGAAAATAACCAATGGCAAAGCGAATGGACCGACAATCATAAATGCAAGTACGATTATGTTGGTTGAAAAATACCATGGCAAATGTGATTGCTTTTGGGCTGACGGGATTGGCTTATTTAGAAACTCTCCGCAAAAACGACATTTGATCGCTTGATCCTGTATCTCTTCCGCACAAAATGGACACTTCTTCATTTCAATCCTTTGAAAACTATCACTTGTAATTACCTTTTTGGTTTTTCAAAATGAATAGTATAAGACAACCTATGACCAATGAAAAGGTTTTCTTTGAAACCAACAGATCCAGCAACAGATGTCACACTGCTCCGTCGCTGAAAATGTGGATCAGCAATAATCTCTGTTACGGATAACGTTCCCCCCGGCTTCAAACTATCAAATATTTCCATCATCGCAGCTTTTTTATTGGGTATCTCTCCAAGAACAGTAACCAATAAAACTCTATCATATCTGTTTAAACCAAGTTTCCCCTCACCAATGTTGCCTTGAATAAAGTTAATATTATTCAGATTTTCAGCCTGTGACTTGGCGTGCACACGACTAAGCATTCCGGATTGAATATCAAAAGCCGTTACCTCCCCAGTAGGGCCAACCTCTTTGGCCACTGGAATAGTGAGCCGCCCAGGTCCACAGCCAAAATCTAATATCTTCATCCCAGATTCCAAACTCAGATTCTCTATAATGGAACGTGCACTGTTATTTCTAAATACAGGATTATCCAGTTCGACCAGCCAGCCTAACCAAGCTGGGCAGGGAATGGACAACCCAAATGAAGCATACCGCCAGACAATAAAGAGAACAAAAAAAAACCCAACAAAGCCTGCACCTATATAGTAAAAGGATGACATATTCTCAACCTGACTGAGCTACAATTTTTTTTAATATTAATACGCCCGGAGGGACTTGAACCCCCAACCCTTGGTTCCGAAGACCAATGCTCTATCCAATTGAGCTACGGACGCTTATATTTTAAGCTTTTGCGGCTTTTTCGATACAATCGAGGACGTCTTTGCGGACATCGTCGAGTTTTAAGCCTAGATTCTGGATAACTTTGGCTCCGAGGCCTTCATTTTCATACAGCAGCCCTAAAAGCAGGTGCTCTGTGCCGATAGTGGTGCTTTTTAGCATTCTGGCTTCTTTTACGGCGTCATTTATAACTGTTTGCGCATGCAATGTGCGGTGAATGAGAACATCTTCGTATTCATCGCTGACAAAAACCTTGTTTGCCACTTTTATGAGTTCATCTCTGACAAATTTGATACTAATATTTTCTTTTTCCAGAATATCGTAAGCGAAACCTTCTTTTACTTCCAACAGCCCCAGCAGAATATGCTCGGTGCCGATGTGGTCATCTCTCATTCTCTGAGCCTCGTGATAGGCCCTTTCCATTACCTTACGGGCGTTTTCTGAGTATCTTTCAAACATCCTGTCTCTCCATTAAAATATTATTGCGTTTTTCATCCCAAAACTTCAATCAGGTACTGACAAATTATACCGTTTTTGCCCGCTGATTACAGCAAAAAATCATAAAATAGTTGCCATTTACTGCCTTAATTACGTATAAAACAATAGAAAACAATTTTTTTGTTTAGATAAAGGAGATTAGCCATGAATGATAATAAAGCAATGAAAACTGTTGACGTGATAGTTTGGGTTTTGCTTGTCATTGGAGGATTGAACTGGGGTTTGGTTGGAATCTTTGGATTTAACCTAGTTTCGTTTCTCTTTGGAGAATTCACAATTTTAAGCAGAATCGTTTACATACTTGTCGGATTGTCAGCTGTTTATGAACTTGCCGGAATAAAGGCAATTCTTAAAAGATGGCATTTACAATATGGATCTACTGGAACAACAGCCCATCCAGTATAAATTTTTAGAAACTGTTCGGGGGTAAGTGGCTTATGCAAACGTGTAAGCCACTTATTTTTTTCGAATTAAGTGCGAATTGTCGTATTTGACCTGCGGGCAATGTTCATTTATTTCTTTGATGAATCTTTTCCCGTCATTCCAATATCCAGCGGTGGTTTTAAGCTGGGGATGGTGGGCTAAGAAATAACGGTTTAGTTGCTCTATAAGCAATTCTCGAAGGTACTTGCTTGTCATCGAAGCAAGTGCAACTGGTAAATGGTAATCATCGGCTTTTACAACAAAATGAATTTTCATTTTTTTCCCGTTACTTACAAGCATGTAGCTGCTTAATTTGGGGCTTTGCTTAAGAACTGCAACTTCACAATCGGGAAACATTGTCATTAGCTGACCGGTGTAATCGATTCGTCCCCCCTGGCGATCTATTATGATCTGCAGATTATCATCGCCGTACTTTTGAAAACATTGAGAGATGAATCTGCAAATAGAAGTGAAAGATACCACTGCTTTGTTATTTGTTACTGAAATTTGATTATTAAAATATTTCACGTCCAGGCAGAAACTTTGCAATTCCAAAATGTCATAGCTGGCTTTTTTGAGAGTCCTGTTTAGAACAGAAGTAGATAAATTTATGGAATCGAAATCAAAGCTAAGCTGGCACTGGCGAATATCTTTATACCACTGGTATTCGATGACCCTGTTTAGGCATTCTGGGCAGAGAATTCCCATTATATCGTAGATATTGGCGGGCATTTTATTTTTGCAGAATAAAAAGCTTAAAACCGTCCGCTGGAGGTGTTCAATGCCGACGACAGAGTTATAGGCCTTTTTGCTGTCAGTTATAAGAAGACGACCCGCAAGGTTTTTTTTATCTTTTGCGACGGCAGCTTTCAGGACCTTCCAATGATCCTTATTTAAAGACTTATCAGGCAATTGGAAAACGGACATTGAGATCACTAAAGGCCCCAGCAATGGGCCATAACCCGCTTCATCTATTCCTACTAAAACTGCCATCACGCTCCCTTATGGTATTATCAAAGGCATATTATACGAATATTTAACTTTAGAGCAATGGCAATTATGCGCAAAAAAAATAGGCGATAGTTTTACCTACCGCCTATTTCACTGTTAATTTCAGGGCCAAACCGCCAAACAAAGCTAAATGGCCTCTTTTGGCTTAGGCCTATAAAATTAACAGGCTTCTACTTATTTATACGTCTGACATTTTTAAATGACAAATTTTTTTTAAGAAATATTAGAAATATTTATTATCTTCAGTAAGTGGACCGCCTAAAGCGAGAGGCATTGGGAAACATCCTTAAATTTCTTTTTTTTGCATTTTTATCTGTAATTATTAACCGCATTTCTTTAAAATGGCCCTGTTATTTCGTTATGCTACAAGGACTTATTGACGATACTTTGTATGAAATGAATTTAAATGTGGAGTTAATATGTGCGGTATAGTTGCTTATTTAGGGAAGAAAATCGCTCAGCCTATATTGATCGAAGGATTGAAAAGGCTCGAATACAGGGGATATGATTCAGCGGGTGTTGCACTGCTCGAATCTGGTGCTTTACAGGTCAAGAAATCTGCAGGACGTATCAGCGTTTTGGAAGATCTGCTTGAAAAACCTAAGTCTGACCAGACTATTGGTATTGGCCACACAAGATGGGCCACTCATGGTGAGCCAAACCAGATAAATGCACATCCGCACGTTGATTATACAGAAAAAATTGCGATAGTTCACAATGGAATTATCGAAAACTACGGAACGCTCAAGACCTGGCTTCAGTCGCAGGGGATAAAATTTCGAAGTGATACAGATTCAGAAGTGATAGCGAACCTGATCGGGTATTTTTATTCAATAGCGGATTCCGGAAAAGGTCGGGATAATTTTGAATGGGCAGTCCAGAAAGCCCTCAATGAGTTTGTAGGGACTTACGGGCTGGCGATCTTGTCTTCAGATTATCCGGAGACTTTGATATGCGCCAAAAAAGGTTCGCCGCTGATTCTGGGTGTCGGCAAAAATGAGTACATAGTCGCTTCTGACGCAGCGGCAATTGTTGAACATACTTCACAGGCGATATATCTCTCAGATAATGAAATGGCGATTATTTCGCCCGACGGTTTCAAAACGAAAACCGTGGAAAATATTGATGTACGCAAGGAACTTAAAGAAATTGAATATTCGCTCGATCAGATCGAGCTCGATGGTTTCAGCCATTATATGCTCAAGGAAATTTTCGAACAGCCTGAATGTATAAGTACCTGTATCGGCGGACGTCTCGATACAAAGAACGGCCGGGTGATTCTTGGCGGAGTGGAAAAATATTACCGCGATCTGACCAAGACCAAGAGAATTATTTTGACTGCTTGCGGAACAGCATGGCATGCAGGTTTGGTAGGTGAATTTTTATTCGAACAGCTAGCCAGAATAACCTCCGAAGTTGAATACGCAAGCGAATTTCGATACCGCAACCCGGTAATCGAAGAAGGTACGACAGTTATCGCGATAAGCCAATCGGGTGAAACCGCTGATACATTAGCGGCAATCGAGCAAGCCAAAGAAAGAGGCGCCCGAGTATTGGGCGTGGTTAATGTGGTAGGTTCGACGATAGCGAGAATGACTGATGCTGGGATTTATTTGCGTGTCGGGCCGGAAATCGGTGTTGCTTCGACAAAGGCTTTCACCGCGCAAGTTGCGGTATTGACGATGCTTGCAATCGAGCTGGCAAGAAGAAGACATATGTCTGCAGAGCAGTCCTCGTATCTAATTAAAGAACTGGCGAAAATTCCTGATAAAATCAAAAAAGTACTTACTCAATCCAGTGCAATCAAGGCGATTGCTGAGGCAAATATCGATAAAGAAAACTGGCTGTTTCTTGGTAGAGGCTTCAATTACCCGGTCGCATTAGAGGGTGCGCTTAAGCTCAAAGAAATCAGCTATATCCATGCAGAAGGTTTGCCGGCAGCGGAAATGAAACACGGTCCTATTGCACTGATTACAGATCAGATGCCGGTTGTATTTATCGCAACCAAATGTTCACAGTACGATAAGATAATCGGAAACATTCAGGAAGTAAGGGCTCGTAACGGTAGAACAATTGTTGTGGCCACCGAAGGCGATCAGGATATTGAACAATTCGCTGACCACGTAATTTATGTTCCTGACGCCCCTGAACCGCTCCAGCCGCTGGTTACTGTGATACCGCTTCAACTGCTTGCATATCATGCTGCGGTACTGCGTGGCCATGACGTTGATAAGCCAAGAAACCTTGCTAAAAGCGTCACTGTAGAATAATCAATAATCTGTTTCTGCGGTTTGGGTATCGGGCACAACCGGGAACTGTACCAGTGTGGGAGTTTTTTCAATTACCCGCATCTGTTTCCATTTTCCGCCCATAAACCGCCAGAAATAACAGACTGCAAGAACACCTACAAAAACCGCCGCTGAAACCCAGCACAGGTAAAGCGCATTTTTTACTTCGAATTTGACAAGCAGATATGCCGGAAGCACAAGCAGCAGCCAATGAAGAAAAACCGACATGTACATCACAAATTTTGTATCGCCTGCACCTTTCAATGCTGCTGAAAAGATGATATTTCCTGTGTCAAACATGCAGAAGATCGCCAGAAAGATTAACAGACGGGATGCAATTTCTTGAACAGCAAGGTACTGCTCAAGGTTTTCGGTGGACCGGAAAGCACTTAAAAGGAAATCAGGTGTCGTCAGGAAAAGAATGGAAACTGTTGTCATATAAAGAAAACAAAGGTGGAAAGCAGAAAAGGTGGAACGCTGAGAAAGCTGGGGGTCGTTGGCCCCCAGGGATCTGCCGACCAGTATCCCTACCGCATTTCCCATACCTATCATAGGCAAAAACGCGAGCATATTGATGCTGAAAGTCATGCTCGATGCAGTTTGCGCAATCGGGTCTATCCTACCGATAAAGCCGACAAATAGCGTAAATGAGAGCATATCGAGGAAAAACTGCAGACCTGATGGAAACCCGAAATTCAGGATTCTTTTTATCAAACGAATATCAAAAGCGGTTCCAGAAGCAGTTGCGAATTCCTGTTCATATTTTGGCTGAAAAAACAGAACAGCGAAAAGAATTGCTACAATGTAGCCAGCGATAACAGTTCCCAATGCTGCACCGGTTATTCCCATCTCGGGTAAACCGAATTTCCCAAAAATCAGGACGTAATCAAGAAAGATATTTATTATGCTTCCGATTCCATTTACATATAAAACGGTCCATGTCTTGCCGCGGCCGGTGTAAAAAC